>JAGGSD010000410.1 GCA_021159265.1 Syntrophobacterales bacterium
GCAGGCACGCAGACAGGGCATGCGAAAAAAATAACGGTTCGACTGAGCTCACGCCGAAGGCTCGCCGAAGACCGCAGGCATATAGTTGATATTCCGAGGATTATTTTTTGAGTATAACACAGAGATTGGGCGAAAAGACCTTAAATCAACAGAGTCATCATATTGCACACTTTGAAGCCATGTTTGATGCAAAAACCTGCCCCGTCCGCCTCGCCTGAGCTCGCGATGGCGGGCAGGTGCTTCTCTGCTAGAGCGTCGCAATTGTGTTCTTCCGGCCCCTTCAGCCTGACTACGTGAATAGTTACATTTATTCTTGATTCCTAAATAAAAAACGCAGGATTTCGGGGTAAGGATCCGTAAAACTAAGGAAAAGATAAATCAAATTATGGATTATTTTTTAGAGTTATTTATAGGAGGACTAACACGCGGGAGCATATACGCGCTTATCGCCCTTGGCTACACCATGGTTTACGGTATTATTGAATTGATTAATTTTGCCCACGGGGAAATTTACATGATCGGAGCGTTTACTGCTCTTATTGTCATATCCGTCCTGACTATGATGGGTATGAACACCGTTGCCATTCTTGTGCTCGCTGGATTCATAGCAGTCATATATTCCAGTGCGTACGGCTACACTGTCGAAAAAATAGCATACAAACCTTTGAGAAATGCACCCCGTCTCTCAGCGCTTATCAGCGCCATCGGCATGTCCCTTTTCCTTCAGAACTACGTTCTCCTGGCACAGACGTCCGATTTTCTCCCGTTCCCGAGCCTGATTCCTGATTTCGAATTTATGGAACCTTACGCACACATTGTCAGTTCTACCGAGATTGTCATTCTTATAACAACAGTAGTTATTATGATTCTTCTGGCAGTACTGATCAAATTTACGAGAATCGGCAAGGCGATGCGCGCCACATCACAGGATAAGGATATGGCACAACTTGTCGGCATTAATGTCGACCATGTTATATCCGTTACATTCATTGTAGGTTCGGCAACAGCCGCAATAGGCGGTGTGTTGATCGCCTCTCACGTCGGCATGATTAATTTTTATATAGGCTTTATCGCGGGAATAAAGGCCTTTGTTGCCGCAGTTCTGGGAGGCATCGGCAGCATACCCGGCGCTGTTCTCGGAAGCTTCATTCTCGGTTGGACGGAAAGCTTCGCTACCGGCTATGTTTCCAGCGACTACGAAGACGTTTTTGCCTTTGTGTTTCTCGTTTTAATCCTCATATTCAGGCCTGCGGGGATTCTTGGCAGAACGGAAAAATATAAGGTGTAAATGAACTGCTCAGGTGGATAGGCTGAAGACTGAAGGCTTTTAGAGTTTTTATTTACAATAACTGCGTTTTTTGCGCAGATGTTGGCATTAATATGACCATAAATGAAGACAATAGACAAGTAGTCTGAATTATGAATAGAAGCGGAATAGTTTTTTATTCTGACTTCTGTCTCCTTAATTCTGAATTCTGGTTGCGGTTTTGCCGCATTAGTATTCTTCAGTCTACAGCCTTCAGGCTAATAACTTGAACTATTGCGATTTATCTTAGAAGGGCGGTTCGTATAGCCGTCGGAATTACAAGAAAATGATAAGCTTTTCTGAAATTAAAAAATCATTTTTTGTTTCTCTATGGTTTATGTTCTTAACATTTCCCATAATGGTAATCCGTGTCAATACGATAGAGAACATCGTTGAGTGGCGTTGGAAAAATATGGTTTTTGTCGGTGTCGGCAGCTTCCTGTTATCCTTTGTATGGCGCTATCTCATAAAGCGGAAAGAGTATGGCCTGAAAAAGGCCGAAGAAGGCGAAGAAATGCGGATATCCTTCGTCAGGCGCATTCTTCAGGAAAAAAAGTTTTATGTTCCCGGACTAATAGCTGTGGGCATCTTCTTACTTGCTTTTCCGTTGATATTCTCGCTTTATCAGACAAATATAATGGTTTCGGCACTTATTTTTGTAATGCTGGGACTGGGGCTTAATATCGTGGTGGGTCTCGCGGGACTTCTCGACCTGGGATATGTGGCGTTCTATGCCGTCGGAGCATATTCTTACGCACTTCTTAACTATCACTTTCATCTGAGTTTCTGGATTGCACTTCCCATCGGCGGCGCCATGGGAACACTTCTCGGTGTCCTCCTGGGATTTCCGGTATTGCGACTCAGAGGAGATTATCTTGCTATCGTTACTCTCGGCTTCGGTGAAATCATCCGCCTGATACTTGAAAACTGGAACGAACTCTCATTCGGTCCGAGCGGAATCTCAAACATTCCCCGTCCTTCATTCTTCGGCATGGATTTATCCGTCCACGGTTCTATGATCTTCATTTATTATATCATGATTGTTCTGTGCCTCTTTACGATCTTTGTTGTAAATCGCCTGCAGGATTCCAGGATTGGAAGGGCATGGATAGCTCTGCGCGAAGATGAAGTGGCATGTCAGGCCATGGGTATCGACAAGGCAAAGACAAAACTTACCGCGTTTGCTCTTGGAGCGACATGGGCAGGCATGGCCGGGGTTATGTTTGCCGCAAAAACGACATTCATCAATCCGGCAAGTTTTACAGTATGGGAATCAATTATCATTCTGTGTATCGTTGTCCTCGGGGGAATGGGTTCGGTTCTCGGAGTCATCATCGGAGCCCTCATACTAATTCTTCTGCCGGAATACCTCAGGGCATTTTCCGAATACCGGATGCTGGCGTTCGGTATTGTTCTTGTCGTCATGATGATCTTTCGTCCCGGTGGAATTGTCAGCGATGTGAGACGGTTCTACAGATTTGAAGGCGCCGGAGGCAAAAGCGGAGATGGATAGAACAGCACAGCCAATTCTGAAAGTAAACGGTCTGGGCATGAACTTCGGTGGACTTCGAGCCTTGGACAATGTCGATCTCGATGTCGGTAAAGAAGAAATCGTTGCCATGATCGGTCCCAACGGCGCTGGAAAAACAACTTTTTTCAATTGCATAACCGGGCTTTACACGCCGACTGACGGTGATATCATTATTTCACCTCTCGGGAAAAGAAGTGAGAGGATTAATGGTCTTAAACCCAATCTCGTTACCAGAAAAGGACTTTCCCGTACATTTCAAAATATTCGCCTCTTCCCTAATATGACGGTACTCGAAAATGTGATGATCGGCCGTCATTGTCGCACGACCACCGGTATAGCGGGCGCTATATTCAGAGGAAGATCAGCTCGAAGGGAAGAAAAGGAAATCGTCGATTCCAGTTATACCATCCTGAAAAAAATCGGCCTTGAAAAATCAGTTAACGAATTCGCGAAGAATCTCCCTTACGGAAAACAGAGGCGTCTGGAAATAGCGCGCGCCCTCGCAACCGAACCCTTCCTCCTCTTACTGGACGAACCGGCTGCCGGTATGAATCCCCATGAGACACATGAGCTGGACGACCTTATAAGGAAAATCCGTGACGAAGAAGGAATCTCCATTCTTCTGATAGAACACGACATGAAGCTTGTCATGAGCCTGTCCGACCGGATCTTTGCCGTTGATTACGGCAAGAAGATTGCACAGGGTACACCGGACGAAATCAAGCGCAATCCTGTCGTTATAAGGGCCTATCTGGGGGAAGAGATCGATGCTTAAGGTTGCGGATATCCATACGTTTTATGGGAACATTGAGGCGCTGAAGGGTGTTTCAATTGAAATTTCGGAAGGCGAGATTATTACACTGATAGGCGCCAACGGAGCCGGAAAATCAACGACGCTTATGTCGATCTGCGGTATTACACCCCCGAGATCGGGTGAAATCACATTCATGGATCAACCGATCACGAATATGAAACCCGACAAAATTGTATCCCTGGGCATCTGTCAGGTTCCCGAAGGACGTCGCATCTTCCCGTATTTGACGGTTACCGAAAACCTGGACATGGGCGCTTTTCTGCGAAAGGATAAAAGTGAAATAAAAAAGGATATGGAATACATCTTCGAGCTGTTTCCGATATTGGCGGAACGACGGCATCAGGCGGGGGGAACCTTAAGCGGTGGGGAACAGCAAATGCTGGCGATTTCACGTGCACTAATGGCAAGACCGCGGCTCCTCTTGATGGACGAGCCATCCCTCGGGCTTGCTCCCCTTATTGTCAAACAGATTTTCGAAATAATAAAGAAGATAAACACCGAAAATAACACTACAATCTTTCTTGTGGAGCAAAACGCCAATCTGGCATTACAGGTGGCGCACAGGGGATACGTCATGGAAAACGGCCGTATAGTTCTCAGCGACGAAGCGGGCCGCCTCCTGTCAAATGAAGACATACGAAAGGCCTATCTAGGAGAATCCATCTAAAAACAAATAATTCCAAATGTCAAAATTCAAATGTCAAATCAAACCCTAACCCGAACAGGCCGGAAAAGTGGGATAGTGATTTACTTTTCTAAATTTACTATAGCCTTTTCAATCCTTTTCACGCCTTCTTTAATATTTTCAATTGATGTGGCGTATGAAAGGCGGATATGGTCGTCATTGCCAAAAGCAACGCCCGGAACAACGGCAACATTCGCCTCATCAAGAAGATATCCGGCCAGATCTACTGAGTTCAATATTTTTCCGCCCATGTATGAACTTCCATATAATGAAGATACATTTGGGAAGACGTAGAAAGACCCTTGAGGGGTCATACACGAAATGCCTATATTGTTAAGGTTTTCAACAAGATAATTTCTTCTCGTTAAATATTCATCTACCATCATACCAATATAATCCTGATTTCCCGTCAGGGCTTCAACCGCAGCTTTCTGAGAGATAGATGACGGGTTTGACGTGTTTTGGCTCTGGATTTTTGATACTGCCGAAATAATCTTTTCAGGTCCCGCTGCATAGCCTATTCGCCACCCCGTCATAGCGTAAGTTTTTGAAACACCGTTTACCACCAGAGTGAGATCTTTTATTTCGTCTCTTGTGTTTATAATATTAAAAAATGGGACGTCATCATAGATAATCTTTTCGTATATGTCATCAGAAATGGTTAAAATACCGGACTTAACAATCACATCCGCCAGAGCTTCAAGTTCGGAAAATGAATAAACAAATCCCGTAGGATTTACAGGACTGTTTAAGATAATTGCCTTTGTATTTTTCGTAATAGCATTTTCAAGCTGTGCGGGGCCTACCTTAAATTCTTCCGCTTCCTTTGTTTCCAAAATGACGGGGGTTGCATCGGCAAGAAGAACAAAAGCAGGATAGGATACCCAGTACGGCGCGGGTATTATTACCTCATCTCCTTTTTCAAATAGAACCTGAGCCAGGTTATACAGGGAATGTTTTGCTCCGCAGGAAACGACTACCTGAGATCTGTTATATGTTAATTTATTATCCCGCTTGAATTTATCTATAATCGCATCTTTCAGTTCATCTGTGCCACTGGCGGGAGTATACTTGGTAAAACCATTTTCGATTGCCCTTATGGCCGCATTATTAATATTTGAAGGTGTGTTAAAATCCGGTTCACCAGCGCTGAAACTTATAATATCTTTTCCTTCGGCTTTCAACGCATTTGCCTTCGCGGTAATGGCAAGTGTTGGTGATGGCTTTATCCTTCCTACTCTCTCCGCAAGTTTCATCTTTGGTAATTCTCCCTGTAATATATTTTTTGTCGTTAATAATTGATGGTCTCGTAAAAAGTCCGAATTTCTGTCGTTTTGTCATTCCCGACCTGATCGGGAATCCATAACTGCTTGTAATTACTGGATTCCCGCTTTCGCGGGAATAACAGATTAGTGAGTTTTTGACTTTTTACGAATACATCATAATTGAAGACCTTCCATATTGTGATGATCTCGCAAAAAGTCTGAAAAACACTCTTTTGTCATTCTGAGCTATAGCGAAGAATCTGATATTATTGAGATTCTTCGTCGCTCCGCTCCTCAGAATGACACGGCGTGGACTTTTTACGGGTACATCATATTGTGGCTAACTATTATTTTTAAAACCCGGGTATTTTTCTTTCAGCCTGCGAAGAACATTCTCCGGGACAAGTCCTCTTACAGACCCTCCCATGCTGGCTGCTTCTTTTATGATTCGGGAATTAACATAAAACCACCGGGCACCGGTCATCAGAAATACTGTTTCTATACTTCTGCGTAATTTTCTATTGATAAGCGCCATCTGAAATTCGTATTCAAAATCAGACATAGCCCTCAGACCCCTTAAAATAATATTTGCATCCGTCTTTTCAACATAATCAACAATAAGACCTGAATAGCTATCCACCTTGAGCCTTGGATTGTCCCCGACCAGTTCTTCGATCATGACCAGTCTTTCTTCCACAGTGAATAGAAAGGTTTTTGTCGGATTATATCCAACAAGAATAATTAGCTCATCGAAACATCTCAAGCCTCTTTCTATAAGATCAATATGGCCGTTTGTAATAGGATCAAATGAACCTGGATATACCGCTATTTTCTTCATGCCAACCTCACATTTCTCTTATTTCATGACAGACCTTTAACTTCAAAAAAGGTGATCATGGTATCTCCGTATCTTTTCTGATCAACCAGAATGATTTTGTTGTTATTACTTTTAAATTTTTCCCTGTACGAATGCTCCATAACAATAATACCATTTTCTGAAATTAAAGTAATATCGCTGAGTATATTGAGCGTCTTTTGAATAAAACCTTTCATGTAAGGAGGATCGGCAAATATTATATCAAATTGCTCTTTTCTTTTTGCCAGCATCCGGATTCCATTTTCCACTGTAGATGCGATTAACGTATATTTATCTTTAAGCCCGCACCTGTTCAGGTTTTCCTTAACCGCTTTTACGAGGAGAGTGTTTTCCTCAACAAATACCGCCTTTTCAACTCCTCTGCTCAGCGCTTCAATACCTATATTCCCGGTGCCTGCGAAGAGGTCAAGGAATGTCTTTCCCCCCATCGAAGGAAGGATATTAAACAGAGCTTCCTTGGTTCTGTCAGCAGTGGCTCTGCACTGAACACCCTTTGGCAGGTATATCTTTCTTCCCTTTGCCTGCCCCCCTATGATTTTCATTGGAGATATTCTTTTATAAGGATTTCCGCTATCTGTATTGTGTTTAAAGCGGCGCCTTTTCTTATGTTATCGGATACGATCCACATATTAATTCCATTCGGTATAGATTCATCCTCCCGTATCCTTCCCACAAAGGTATCATCCCTTCCCGCACCGTCAGAGGCAAGAGGATATTCACAATTATCCGGGTTATCAATAACCGTTACTCCAGAAGCATCGGAAAGGATTTCCCTCACCTCATCCGCTGTAATCTTTCTCTCTGTTTCAATATTAACAGATTCAGAATGGCTGTAAAAAACAGGAACTCTCACTGTTGTGGCAGTCACAGCTATGGAAGGATCATTCATAATCTTTCTTGTTTCGTTCACCATCTTCATTTCTTCTTTTGTATAACCATTATCAAGGAAAACATCTATATGGGGAAGACAGTTAAAGGCAATTCTATGAGGGTAAACCGTTACTTCAGGTTCCTTGAGATTGAGGAGGGCCTTTGTCTGTTCAACAAGCTCTTCGATTGCCGCTTTTCCTGTTCCGGATACTGCCTGATAGGTAGAAACTACAATTCGTTTTATTCTTGCCATATCATGAATCGGCTTTAACGCCACGACCATTTGTATGGTAGAACAATTAGGATTTGCTATAATTCCTTTCGTTTGATACATACCAATATCTTCAGGGTTAACCTCAGGAACAACTAAGGGAACATCGGGATCCATTCTGAATGCGCTGGTATTATCCACCACAACACAGCCTGCATCAGCCGCAATCGGCGCAAAACGCTCGCTGATGCTGCCGCCGGCGGAAAAGAGTCCGATCTCCACTCCTTCAAAAGAATTTTCATCTAAAACATTAACGGGATAAGCTTTCCCCTTAAAAGTTAACTCTTTTCCCATGGATCTTTCTGAAGCAAGGAGTTTTAATTCCCCCACAGGGAAATTTCTTTCCTCAAGAATACGAATCATCTCATTTCCAACGGCGCCTGTCGCTCCAACAATTGCCACGCTGTATTTTCTCATTAGTTACCTACCCTTACCATTTCATTATTATGTTTTATGTTTTTCAATTGTTTCCAGTTTTTTCTCTTGATTTCTCTTTTTGATGATTTTAATAAGTGTCCAGACAGGACCGGAAAGGCTATAACCTACGGCGAAAGTAAATATCATCAGTTGCGGTTCCAGAACTATAACAACTAGAATAAATATGATTAACACCAGGGTCATAAAAGGCTTTCTCGCGAAATAATTCATATCCTTGAAACTGTAATATTTAACATTACTCACCATTAAAAGAGACAGGGCAACAACGCTTAAGAGAATGGAAACATTATTGAATTGCCCATTTCCCCCCAGGTAATAATAAAATGAAACCATGCCGGCCACAACCACGGCGGCAGCCGGTATAGGAAGACCATTGAAAACCTTACTTTCAAGAATGCCGATTTGGATATTGAACCTTGCCAGTCTCAGAGCGCCACAGGCAACAAATAGAAACGCTGCAAGCCATCCATACCTCCCGAAGTGAGAAAGCGCCCATGCATACGCAAGACTTGCCGGCGCCACACCAAATGCAACTAAATCGGATAATGAATCATATTCACTGCCGAATTTGCTTGTTGTGTTTGTAAACCTGGCAATTCTTCCATCAAGACCATCCAGTACACAAGCTGCCAGAATAGAAACAGCCGCTCGCAAATAATCCCCATTCATTGCTGCAATAATCGAATAAAATCCGCAGAATAAACTTGCGGTGGTAAAAAGATTCGGAAGAATATAGATTCCTTTTTTCATTCCATCATGCCTGCTTTTGAATTTATTCATTATTTTAGACACCCTATTTCTGTTTCTCCAGCTTTGACCTTATCACCAATCTTTACCAAAATTTCGGTATCAACAGGCATGAAAACTTCAAGTCGTGAACCAAACCGTATAAGGCCAAACCTTTCCCCCTTTTCAATGCGCATCCCTTCTTTCACCCAACAGACTATTCTCCTCGCAATTATCCCCGCTATCTGTATGGTAAGAATTTCTTTCCCGCCTTCAGTCTGAACTAAAACATAGTTCCTTTCATTAAACACAGAAGCCTTATCAAGGTTGGCAGAAAAGAACTTTCCCTCTTTGTAGCGGATTGTTTTTACCAGACCGGAACAAGGCGCCCTGTTCACATGAACATTGAACAGGTTCATGAATATGCTGACCTTTTTCACGCTGTCTTTTAAGAAATCATTTTCAGCCACTTCTTCTATCTTTATGACCCTTCCGTCGGCAGGCGATACAATTGCTCTTTCATCTCCCGGAGCTGTTCTTTCAGGATTTCGGAAGAAATTAGTGACAAAAAGAGTGGCGACAAGAAAGCCCGCAGTTGACCAGACCAATCCGTAACAGGCAAAGATAACTGTTAGTACGAGAAGGGGTATAATAAAAATAAATCCCTCAAATACAACAGGGCTGTTTCTATTTTTCATAAGAATGTTTTTCCTTTGCTTCCGCTTCTGATACACGAAGATACCGGGGTGTAAAAGTAAGTAAATCCAGAATATCACCATCACGAAACTTTTTCAATCCAATAAGCCCTGCCGAAGATGCCCTGATATAATTAAGGTGAGAAAGAGCAAAGTGTGATTTGTCCGGCAATTTCTTTCTGATGATATCCGTATAACTCACCGCGCCATCACCCAGGAAAATGACATCTTCATCCACACCTTCCAGAAATTCACCTGGATCTGTGACTTCTTCACTTACAATTTTTTTGGGGAAGTCGGTTTCCTCCGGCCTGTAAAGAGCCGTATAAACTTCCCCCTTTTTTGCATCGAGCATGGGACAAATCGCTATCAAAGAATTTGAAAGATTTGATGCAAGTGTCTCCAGGGTAGAAACGCCGACAACCGGTCGTCCTGTTGCAAATGCTAATCCCTTAACCGTGCTTACCCCTATCCGAAGACCTGTAAATGAACCGGGACCAATTGTAACGGCAAAGAGATCTATTTCGTCAAGTGTGGTATTCCCGCTTGAAAGCAAATTTACGATCTCCGGCAAAAGTGTTTCACCGTGGTTTCTCCCTATATTAATAAAACTCTCGACCACTGTTGTTCTATTCCTTAACAGGGCAACACTCGCCGTTTTCGTCGAGGTATCACTTGCCAGGATCAACATTATTGATTACCCAATATTTTTATTATATCGTTATAAAAAACAAATATCATCAGCAGGATCAGGAGGAAAAAACCTAATTGCTGAGATATTTCTCTCCATTTTACATTTATTTCCTTACCTGTAATGATTTCTATGAGATAAAAAAACAGGTGCCCCCCGTCAAGAACAGGGATGGGAAGAAGATTCAACACTCCGAGATTTATACTTAATACGGACATAAAAAATATAAAGGGAATAAGACCTTGCTTCGCATATTCCCCGGACATCTGGGCAATTAATATAGGTCCCCCTAAAGTTTTCGGTGAAACCACGCGTTGAATTATCTTAACTATGGTCAAAAATGTAAGTTTTGTGAACCACCATGTCCGATCTGCCCCTTCAGCAAGCGCCAGAAATGGATTCAGTCTTTCTATAATTGTTTCAGATGAAATTGCTATGCCTATCTTGTAAGATTGAATCTCCTCGCCAAAGATATTCTTTACCTTTACTGCTTCCGGTATTACATAGATATCATGAACTTTATTATTTCTATCTATGGTAAACTTCATTTGCCTGCCATTGCTCTTGCTTATGATATCAACCAGCTCCGCCCACCTCGACACATCCTTTCCATCTATCCCGATTATACGGTCTCCTTTCTGTATTCCTGCACTGAGAGCCGCACTTTTTTCCAGAACACTCCCGACTTTAGAGGTCGAAACAGGAACACCAATGCTATAAATCAGGGAAAATGCAATGATTGCGAAAAGAAAATTAAATAAAGGACCGGCCGCAACAATTCCCATTCTTTTTAATACAGATTGTTTTTGAAACGACCTCTCTTCATCCTCCGGAGAAAGCTCATCCTCTTCAGATTCTCCTAAGAGTTTTACGTAACCCCCCAGAGGAATTATAGAAACGACATATTCGGTTTCGCCAAATTTCCTGCCGACGAGTTTGGGACCGAAACCGAGAGAAAACTTTAATACTCCTACACCTGACCACTTAGCAACAAGAAAATGACCCAGCTCATGGACAAAAATTAATACTCCCAATAAAATTATTACAGATACAATACTTAGACCCATCACTAACTTACGCTTATCCTTTCAACTATCTCTGTTGCTTTAGATCTACCCCATCGGTCTGCATCAAGAACATCGCCAATTGTCTGAGGCTCTGTTGGCTGATGTGAGTGAATCACCCCCTTGACAATTTCAGGCATATCTATAAAACTGATTTTCCCTTTAATAAATGCTTCCACGGCCACTTCATTTGCCGCGTTTAAGACAGCTGGCGTAGTCCCCCCTTTTCGAATTGCAAGATAGGCAAGCCTCAAATTTGCAAATTTCTTAAAATCGGGGGAGAAAAATTCCAACTTACCAACATCACAAAGATCCAGATGGGGAATGACATCGGCAAGTCTTTCCGGATATGAAAGAGCGCAGGCTATAGGGCCTTTCATATCGGGGACGCCAAGCTGTGCGATAACAGATCCGTCTTTGTACTCAACCATGGAGTGAACGATACTCTGTGGATGGATGAGAACTTCAACTTTATCTACATCTATATTAAAGAACCACTTAGCTTCAATAACCTCAAGCCCCTTATTCATCATAGAAGCGGAATCTATTGTTATTTTCTTGCCCATTTTCCAGTTCGGATGTTTGAGCGCATCGGCAAGCGTTACCTCTGTAAGTTTTGTCTCTGGTAAACGCAAGAAGGGACCTCCCGATGCTGTCAGTATAATTTTTCTGACATCTTTTTTATCATGGCCTTCAAGGCACTGAAAAATTGCGCTGTGTTCACTGTCAACAGGGAGGATTTTAACTCCCCTCGTCTTTGCCAGTTCCACGACCAGACTTCCTGCCATTACCATAGTTTCTTTATTAGCAAGAGCTATATCTTTACCGGCATTAATTGCTTCAACGGTAGGAACCAATCCTGCCGCGCCAACAATAGCGGAAAGAACCATGTCAACATCTTTTAAGGTGGCAATTTCCCTGTACCCATCATCTCCCCAAAGGACCTTTGTTTTTAATGGACGTCCGAGCATTTCGATCAGCCGTTCGGCATGGTTCTGATTAATAACAGAAACAACTTTTGGTCTGAACCGTTTAACTTGATTCTTTAAAAGCTTCAGGTTTTTACCGGCTGATAAAGCAAGAATCTTAAAACCGGAGGGATTTCCGACAATCACATCCAGGGCGCTGACCCCGATGGAACCTGTGGATCCGAGAATACAAATATTTTTCATAGAATCACGAATAAATGATAATAATACACAAACGGTATAATAAAGATAAAAGAATCCAATCTATCCAGTACCCCCCCGTGTCCGGGCAATAAAAAACCCGAATCTTTGATCATAAACGTCCTTTTTATTACGGACTCGCAAAGATCTCCCAGTTGGCCGAGAACGCCTCCCATAAAACCCAGTAACGCGGAATGAAGCAAAGGAAGTTCCCGGAAAAATATTAATTTAAATATGATACACCCCGCAATGCTTCCAACAATCAGGCCGAGCGTCCCTTCTACCGTTTTCCCGGCGCTGACCAATGGCATAAGCTTTCTTTTACCCAATGATTTACCCACGTAAAAAGCGGAAATATCACCCGAAAATGTGAGAATGATAACAAAAAATATCCACTGTATGCCATTTTCAAAATGCCGTGTTAGCACAAAATATGATAGCATAACAGGAATGTAGAACAATCCAAAAACAACCTTGGTAATTGACGATATATCGAACAAATGATTCTTTAATCTGAAAAGGAAAAGCAAGAAAACAACAATGACGGCAAAGGTAACCGTTGCAAACATAAGTTGAATATCTCCAAAGTATGCGGCTAAAGGGATCAATATGCCTATTACAATTCCTTCACATTTCTCCCAGTGATCCCCCTTGTTAAAAACCATATTGTTATATTCAACAACACCTCCCAATATAAGCAGTGTAATAATAACAGCAAAAATGAATTCCGTGCTGAAATAAATAACGGCAAAGAGAACAGGCGCGACAGCAATCCCTGTTATCCATCTCTTTATATGATTACTGTCCATTACAGCATCCTTTTACCTTGCTTTTTGTTCCTTGATCCTTTTTCTTTCAGGTCAACTGATCACTCGTCAAGCCGAATCTCCTCTCCCTGTGTTGATAGTCGACAATAATGTCAACGAAGTTCTCCTCGGAAAAGTCTGGCCATAAAACATCAATAAAATATAATTCCGTATAAGCTGATTGCCATAAAAGGAAGTTACTTAACCTGTATTCCCCACTCGTTCTGATGAGCAGATCGGGATCAGGCATACCTGTCGTATAAAGATAATCTGCAAATATTTCCTTTGTTATCTCTTTTTCTTCGATCCCGCCCTCTTTACTGTCCTGCAGTATCCGTCTCACGGCTTCTACAATCTCATCCCTTCCGCCGTAACTGAGCGCAAGGGTTAAAGTCATTCCATCGTTTACAGATGTTTTTTCAATTGCTTCATAAAGCGCTTTTTTCACCTTTTCATATAATGCATCAATGTCGCCTATTGTTGTTAACCTGATATCATTAACGAGCATTTCCCGAAGCTCTGAAGTGAGAAATTCTTCAAGAAGAGACATTAATGCCTTTATCTCTCCTTCCGGCCTGCTCCAGTTTTCAACAGAAAAAGCATAGAGTGTAAGGTATTCAATTCCAATTTCTCTACACTTTCTTATCACTTTTCTGACAGCCTCGGCGCCTTTTCTGTGCCCCGCTATTCTCCTTAAGCCATTTTTTGTGGCCCACCTTCCGTTGCCGTCCATAATGATGGCTATGTGCCGGGGGAGTTTATCTTTGTTAATTCTGTTCATCCTGATTCACGATTGATACTTACAAAAACTAAGGTTTTAATCAAGTTTCGTACCATAGGGCGCTTACATTTTCAAGGGATCTTTAGACAAACAAAAAAGGGAACCAAAAGGCTCCCCGGGTTAGGGTCTGTCATGAAATAAGTATCACATTTATGCATCTCATCTTCAGGCCATTTTTAGCCGATTCTCAATCGCAAAATCCTCAAAAGAGCCCCGCTATTCCTGCGGTTTTGCTCACTCGTATCGACTAAACCTGACCTAAATCTGAGCGCCTAACTGCAACACTTATTTCATGACAGACCCTTAATAAATTATTACTACAAAAGAGCGGCATGTTATTATATTTCCATGATTTCCTGTTCTTTCACAGAAAGGACCTCATCCGCTTTCTTTATATAGTCATCGGTAATTTTCTGCACGTCACCCTGGTAGGTATGTAAATTATCCTCTGATATTTCACCATTTTTCTTCAGGTTCTTAAGCTGGCTGTTTGCATCCCTTCTTGAATTCCGAATATTTACCTTACACTCTTCGGCCATTTTCCTGACTATTTTTACCAATTCTTTTCTTCTCTCTTCCGTTAAAGGGGGAATAGAAATTCGTATTACCTTTCCATCATTTACAGGCACTAATGAAAGTTCCGATTTCTGTATGGCCTTTTCGATATTCACAATGGCATTGCTGTCCCAGGGAGAAATTACAATAAGCTGACTTTCGGGAACTGAAATCGTCGCGACCTGGTTAAGTGGTGTCATCGCTCCATAATATTCGACCTTTGTGCCATTAAGAAGAGAGGCGGAAGCTCTGCCGGTCCTTACCTTATTGAACATTTTTTCGAGGAATCGAATATGCTTTCCCAATTTTTCTCTTAGTTCTTCAAAAATCAAATCCTTCATGGTTCCACTCCCACAACCGTTCCTATTGATTTCCCACAAACAACCCTCTTTATGTTTCCCTCTGTCTCGATATTAAATACTATAACAGGCAAATTATTATCCCTGCACATGGAGATCGCTGTTGAATCCATCACTTTAAGATTACTGGTTAATACATCGGTATAACTAATTTTATCAAACATTTTCGCCGCACTGTATATAACAGGATCTTTGTCATAGACACCATTTACTCTGGTAGCCTTCAGCATCACATCAGCCTTTATCTCCATTGCCCTTAGTGATGCTGCCGTATCTGTTGTAAAATAGGGATTGCCGATGCCGGCGGCAAAAATTACCACTCTGCCCTTTTCCAAATGTCTGAGAGCTCTGCCCAGAATAAACGGTTCAGCTACTTCCTTCATTTCTATGGCGGTTTGAACCCTTGTGGCAACACCGATACCCTGAAGGAAATTGCTTAGCGCGAGACTGTTCATCACGGTGGCCAGCATGCCCATATAGTCGGCAGAAGCCCTGTCCATTCCCTCAGCGCTCATTTGAATACCGCGAAATATATTTCCCCCGCCTATCACGATGGCTATCTGGACATCAAGATCCAATATTTCCTTTATTTCACTTGCTATCAATTTAACAACATTAATGTCGATTCCAAAAGAATTTTTCCCGAGGAAAGCCTCGCCGCTCAATTTTAAAAGGACTCTTTTATAGATTGGTTTATCCATCGTTTTTTATATATCTTCACCCAACTGGAACCTGGCAAATCGCCTCAGCACAATATTTTCTCCAGTCTTTGCTATCATATTGCTGATTAATGTTTCAATGGTAATATCAGGATCTTTAACAAACTTCTGATTTAAAAGGCATACCTCTTCATAATATTTATTGAGTTTCCCCTGAATAATCCTGTCTATTATTTTCTCAGGTTTCCCTTCAGCCAATGCCTGTTCCTTATAAATTTGCTTCTCACTTTCCAACACATCCGCGGGAATATCATCAGTATTTAGATAAGATGGGTTTGTCGCTGCTATGTGCATTGCAATATCTTTAGCCAATGTCTGGAAATCATCCGTTCTGGCGACAAAATCAGTCTCGCAATTGACTTCAACTAATACCCCTATTTTCCCCTGCATATGAATGTACGAGGAAACAACGCCATCTTTGGCCGACTTAGACGATCTTTTCGTCGCCGCTGATAATCCCTTTTTCCTCAAATATTCGACGGCCTTATCAAAATCACCACCGGAAGATTTCAATGCTTCTTTACAATCCATTATACCGGCGTTGGTTTTATTTCTTATTTCCCTTACCTGAGCTGCTGAAATACCCAATGTTATTTTACCTCCTCGTTTTTCTTTTCACTTTCGGACGCTTCCGATATATTTACTTCCTCTTCTTTTGTTTCAATGCTTTCGGGAATATCAGTTTCCAAACCTTCCCCCGACATTTCTAATATCTCTTCTTTATCGCTTTCGGCCTGGATCATCTCTTCGAAACGTTCCTTGCCCTGGATAACGGCATCCGCAATTTTTGATGAAAATAATTTTATGGCCCTTATAGCATCATCGTTGCCGGGGATAACAAAGTCTATATCGTCAGGATCGCAATTTGTATCAACGACGGCAATTACAGGAATATTTAATTTCCTGGCCTCTTTTACAGCAATAAGCTCCTTTTTCGGATCGACAATAAAAACAGCTCCCGGAAGATCGGTCATATTTCTTATGCCGCCCAGCACTTTCTCAAGCTTATCCCGTTCCCTCTGGAGCCCAAGTATTTCTTTTTTTGGAAACGCATTAATACTTTCGTCTTCGAACATCTTTTCAAGATTATTTAATCTATCAATGCTTCGCTTTATCGTATCGAAATTGGTAAGCATTCCTCCAAGCCACCTCTGATTGACGTATGACATGCCGCACCTTTGCGCTTCGTTTTCAATAGATTCCTGAGCCTGTCTTTTAGTGCCAACAAATAAGACGTCTTTCGAGGAAGCAACCAGGTCAACCACAAAGTTGTAAGCAATCTCAAACATACCTACCGTCTGCTGTAAATCAATAATATAAATGCCATTCCTCGCACCAAATATGTAGGGTTTCATCTTTGGATTCCACCTGTTCGTTTGATGTCCGAAGTGGACTCCGGCTTCGAGTAACATTTTCATCGTAACATGTGCCATAAAACTCTCCTTTAGTTGTTTTTCCCTCCATCCTCGTCTTCTTGAAGCGGGGCTTCTAACAAAGCAACACCGTTACAATCAAAGGATGTGTGTTTTAAGTTAATGAAAACTAATTGACTACAAAAGCACTCGGCAAGTAACACATAAAGCATA
>JAGGSD010000156.1 GCA_021159265.1 Syntrophobacterales bacterium
AAATAGCGGTGTTCTCACCCTCACCCCTACCCTCTCCCATCAAGGGAGAGGGAGCTTTATCACTTTGTACGAGTGCATCAACCTTGAACCTTGAACTCTACCCCTAAGTAGCTACGAAATAAAAATGAATATGTCAAATTCATAATAGTTATAAATCTCTATTGATTATGAACATATCTTATGATATCTTTTGTTTATGCCTTACGACAGCTTTCAAAATATTACCATACAGCAGATGGAGTCCCTGATTAGACTGGTTGAGGAACGGAGTTTCAGCCGCGCGGCTAAGAAAATGTATCTGACACAGCCCTCCCTGACCAAGCATATTAAAAATCTGGAGGAGTCGGTCAATGCGATGGTGGTCAACAGGAAAAATACGGGTATATCTTTAACACCTGAGGGCAAGATCCTCTATGGTTACGCAAGGCGCATATTCAAACTTATGGACGAGGCAAAGGAAAAGATTAAAAGAGTCAGGGAGGACGAGTCAGGCAGTATATTTATCAGCGCCAGCACCATACCTTCCACTTACATTCTCCCCCATGTTTTGAATGCGTTCAATAAAGATTATGCCGATATCCACTGCTATGTTCAGATGAATGACAGTGATGCAACACTGAATATGATCCTCGATAATCAGGCGGAGATCGGTTTTATAGGCGGGCATGTATCCAGCAATAAATTGAACGTAGAACCAGTATGGAATGACAGGCTTGTCATGGTCGTACCAAAAGGGCACAGATGGAGCAATGAGGTTGTTGTGACAATAGATCAGGTTTCCCGTGAACCTTTTATTGTCAGGGAAAAGGGTTCTGCCACCCGGTTAATCCTGGAAGAATATCTGCGAAAAAACACGGACAAGATACTGTCTCAGTTCAATGTTGTATGTGAGCTGGGAAGTTCGGAAGCTGTAAAAGAGGCTGTCATAGCAGGTTTGGGGATATCAATTCTTTCTATTCATGCGGTAAAGCGGGAACTGGAAAATGGCCTTATTTGTGAAAAAACTGTCAAGGATTGTACTATTGAGAGAAATTTTTATTTAATATACAAAAAGCGATTCAATCTGATGAAACATCATAAACTGTTTCTGGATTTTGTAAAAAAATCAGAACTCGACTTTCCCTGTTGAAGATACAATTAATGAGTTTGTAGAAAGTCAAAAATCAGTCCAATTTGTCATTCCCGTGCTTGACACGGGAATCTATGGATCTTCGGGTCAAGCCCGAAGATGACAATGGTTTGAGGTTATATTGATACATTCGAAAAAGTCCACGTAGTGTCATTCTGAGGAGCGGAGCGACGAAGAATCTCAATGATATCAGATTCTTCGCTATTGCTCAGAATGACAAAAGAGTGTTTCTGTGACTTTTTACAGACGCACCTATATTGGAGGTTTCTTGTTTTGTATTCAATATCAAAACTTTTTGCGAATGCATCAAAATAAAAATAACAGGAAGATTATAAGATCATGACAAAGACGATACGATACTACAGTACAAACAGAAACCTGAAAGGCGTAGAAGGAATTGCCCCATTTACAAACCGTGTATCTTTCAAGGATGCCCTTCTTCAGGGACAGGCGCCCGACGAAGGACTTTTTATGCCCGATACAGTACCCCAAATATCCTACGAGGATATTATTTCGCTGAGGGGTAAACCCTATGTTGAGTCAGCAATGTTAGTTACCGGAGCCTTTTTGCGTGATGAAATTTCCCGGGAGGCGCTGGAAAAGATTGTTAATGATTCATACAATTTTGACGTTCCCCTGGAAAAGGTAGTCAACCGGAAATATATCATGAGACTTGATCAGGGCCCGACGGCTTCTTTCAAGGATTTTGCCGCAAGAATGATGGCAAGACTCATGAGCCATTTCCGTGATAAGGGAAAAAGATTGAATGTGCTGGTGGCAACATCAGGGGATACGGGCAGCGCAGTTGGAGAGGCATTCAAGGGTGTTGAAGGGATTGATGTAAATATCCTTTACCCGAAGGATGAGGTAAGCGGGAGGCAGAAAAAACAACTGGACACAATCGGCGATAATGTTCATGCTGTTTCCATTGATGGAAAGTTCGATGATTGCCAGGATCTTGTCAAACAGGCCTTTTCAGATCCGTCACTTGAGCATCTCAATTTTACCTCGGCAAACTCCATCAATTTTGGGAGAATACTTCCGCAGATGGTTTATTATTTCTACGCCTATGCCCGGCTTTGTGAGGATGGTGAAAAGATCGTTATTTCCGTTCCTTCGGGAAATTTCGGTAATGCCCTGGGATGTGAATATGCAAGACGCATGGGTTTGCCCGTGAAAAAGCTGGTCATGCCTACTAATGAAAATGACGAGTTTCCTCGTTTTTTAAAAACGGGTTGTTACGAAAAAGTTTCGCCATCGAGGGCCTGCCTGTCCAATGCCATGAATGTAGGCCATCCAAGCAACCTGGCCCGGTTTTTTGAATTATATGGCGGTACGGTTGACCGGATGGGGAAGGTCCATAAATATCCGGATATCGAGGCAATGAGGAAAAACATTTATTCGGTGAGTATATCCGATAAGATAACGAAGGAGTGCATAAAGAAAACTTATGATACTTATGGTGTCATATTGGAGCCTCACGGAGCGGCAGGTTGGCGTGGCCTTGAAATTTATCTTGAAGAAAATGGTAATTTTTCACCCTGCGTATCACTGGAGACAGCACATCCGGCCAAATTCCCCGATGAAATTATAGAACTTCTCGGCATTGCGCCCGAATTGCCGGACAGTATGAAAAACATCGATAAGAGGGAGGGTGAACCTGTCGAATTACCGGGAGACTATGAAATGTTTAAAGAGTATCTGCAGGACAATTTGAAGGTAACAGAATGAGTTTTTACCCGTCGGGCTGACAATTCATAAAAGTTACAAAAAGTCTGAAAAAATGAGACCTTTGCAAAATGTTTAATTTCGTTCAAGTTCAAGGAAGACGAAAAATTTAACCACAGGAATACATTGAGTATTTCGAGGATTAAATTTTGAGTCTGACGCAGAAATTGGGCGAAAGGGGGCGTTTTGCAAAGGTCTCAAAATATGAACCCGTCGCAGTACCGGACTGTATTGGCGCTGTTCCTGTTTACTACTTACCCCCGGGTTTTGGCCGAACACTGATTGCTGAAAGCTGAATGCTGGTTTCACTTCGTCATCACGTATTTTTGTTCACCCACGGGGACGTACCACTTTATGAAATTGTATCCGATGCCGAGGGGAGCGGGTTTGATTCCCTTAAACCTGGAGCTGACAATCGGAAGAGAATCGGGGACATAAAGGAAGGTGTAGGGTTGGTCCTCTGCCAGGATTTCCTGTATCCTGTCGTAGCATCGCTTCCTTTCTGCTCTGTCGAAAGTGCTTCTGCCTTTTTCCAGAAGAGCGTCTACTTCTTCGTTTTTATATGAAATGAAATTTAATTCACCCGGCTTTGTCTTGCTTGAGTGCCACACATCGTAAAGATCCGGGTCGAGTGTGATGGTCCAGCCGAGTATGGTCGCATCAAACCTCCGTTTATTGATGAAATCGTTGACGAAGGCAGCCCACTCGATAATCCTGATTTTCACCTTTATTCCGATATCGGCAAGGCGTCTCTGGATAATCTCCGCACACTTTGCCCGCACCTCGTTTCCCTGATTCGTGATAATTTCAAAGATGAAAGGGTTGCTGTCTTTATCCAGGATTCCGTCTCCGTCTGTATCCCTCCATCCCGCATCGCTCAGGAGTTTTTTGGCTTTTTCGGGGTTATAGGGATATTTCTTTACATTGGGGTTATATGCCCATGTGCCCGGTTTGAAAGGACCCGTTGCTGCCCGTCCCAATCCAAGCATGATTCCCTTAATAATTTCTTCCTTGTTTATGGCGTACGATATAGCCTGCCGCACACGCTTATCCTTAAAAAAGGGGTTTTCGAGATTATAGCCGAGATAGGTGTATGCGAAGGAAAGATACCTGTATTTGTTGAAGTTTTTGCGAAACAGATTATTTTCCGTCTGTCTGGTGTACTGGAGAGGCGTCAGGTTCATCCGGTCAATGCCTTTTGCGCGAAGTTCAAGAAACATGGTTGCCATATCCGGGATGATCCGCATGATATAACCGTCGATATAAGGTCTTCCTTCAAAATAATCGGGGTTGGAGACGAGGACAATCTTCTGTCCCGGTATCCATTCTTTAAAAATATATGGTCCCGTTCCTATGGGATGGCGTGCCAGAGGAGATTTCGTGATCTCCTTTCCATCCAGGAGATGCCTGGGCAGTATGGAGGCGCTCCAGCTTGTGAGCGCGGGAGCGAATGGTTTGTCATAGGTTACACGGAAAGTGTGGGAATCGATAACCTCTGCCCTTTTTACCTTGAGAAAGTCTCCCGCGTAAGCGGTTGGGGTCTTCGGATCTACGGTTAACTGGTAAGTAAAGAGAACATCATCGGCCGTAAAGGGATATCCGTCGTGCCATTTTACCCCTTTTCTCAGATGAAAAGTAAGGATAAGGCCATCATCGGAAATATCCCATGACTCGGCCAGATCCCCGACGATATTCAGATCCTTGTCATATTTAACAAGGCCGTTAAAAATCAGGGAGGAAATACCGTGAGACGTTGCGTCTGTGGAGAGAATAGGGATCAAATTGGAGGCATCTCCGATGGAACCTTCCACAATAATGTCCCCGTATGCGGGAGTTGTACTATGAGAAACGCTTTTTTCAACAATGGAGTGTTCATCTGAATTACCCCCGCAGCCCCACATGAAGGGGAAAACGAATATTATTAAAGCCAGAATAATACGATTTGTATGCCTCATAGAGTTATGCCTGAATTTTCTTTTTCGCATTTTCGTACCTTCGTGATAAAAATATATGGTTCTTTTCCAGTTTAGTTGGAGAAGAGGGTCCAGGGATTCCAGTGTTGTCTTTCTTGTTTCCACTCGAATCCTTTATAATCACCCCTAACCCAGATAAACTGGAAATTCGAAATTCGAAGCACTAAATGCGAAACAAATCCGAATTTCTAATATTCAAATGTTCAAAACATCAACGCCACAGAAGTGGCATTAACTCTATTGTAAAAAGTTTAACTCTTTCCCGTTTAGATATTTGTATTTTTGTCATTCGATATTGTTTCGAGTTTCGAAATTCGATATTCGGATTTAAGTTTTGCAAGGACTTATCAGCCATAATGAAATTCTTTTGCCATTTTTGCACGAACTTTACAATTAAAGGACTGATTAATTATAGATTATGCATGTGTGAGCCGAAATGCATGAATTCTAATCTTGAGAATACTATAAAAGCAAGATTTTTCTGGAGGGGATAACGGGGAATTAATAGTGGACATGTCTATTGACATTGCATGAATTTTCAACTAAAAGGAATCGATATCAAAATAATTGTAACTGTTCAAGGGTTCAAAGTTCCATTCTTGTCCCCGGACTGCACTTGGGATGCGTATTTACGGGAAAAACGTCAGCTTCGTCAGGCCTGAAACAAAATCTGAAGCCAAATCGGCAATTATTTGCGAAAATAAGCATTTTTGACGAGGACTTCGGGTCCTTAATGCTGCCTTTGTCCTTAACCCTGAACGCTGAACCATGAACCTGTAAACGGTTACAAATAATTTAGCAAGGATTTTGCGGCAGGTCTCGTGGTAAGACACCGAAACCGTTCGATAGAGCTAAGGCAGAATACTCAGCCGGACCTTATCATTGCGAAATCTGAGTTGAAATCGGGAGATTGAATATGAAAGAAGCTTGGGCTGTCACTTCAGTAAATCTTGGCGGGCATTTTCGTGGCAATGTTCTTGAAATGGTGCTCAATGCCGGGCCAATGGTTCAGTTTGTGCTTTTGTCACTCCTTTTCTTTTCTGTCATTTCATGGGCCATTATCCTTATGAAGTACAGGGTTATCAGGAAGTCAAAAAAAGAAAACCGTATGTTTATGGATACATACATGAAAAGCGGTAATTTCTCGGATGTTTTTATCGAATCGAAAAGGTTTAGATATTCCACAATTGCGGAGGTATTCAGAGCAGGGTACACTGAACTTGGCAAGTTGGCCAAATCGAGAACGAATCCTTCTCAGGAATCGGGAACAATGGATGATGGCAATTTGTCTTTTGGAATAGGAGGGCTCGATAATATTGAAAGGGCATTAAACAGGGCAAGTGATTCAGAAACTTTGAAAGTAGAGAGTTTTCTTGGGTTTTTAGCAACCGCAGGTAATTCCAGCCCATTTATAGGTCTTTTCGGCACCGTATGGGGCATAATGAATGCCTTCAGAGGTATTGGCGCTAAGGCATCGGCTACACTGGCAGTGGTGGCTCCCGGAATTTCCGAGGCTCTTATCGCTACGGCCACAGGTCTGGCAGTTGCGATTCCCGCTGTCATCTTTTATAATTATTTTCTCAATCAGGTAAAAGTAATAAAGCTGGAGACGGATGACTTCGCCTCGGAATTTCTCAATATAGTAGAAAGGTATTACATAAAAAAATAGCCACAAAATATGAGATATTCAAAGAATAGAAGAAATAGTGAGAATAAGTTTGTTTCCGATATCAACGTGACCCCGCTCGTCGATGTTGTACTGGTTCTTCTGATTATCTTTATGGTGACCGCTCCTATGCTACAGATGGGAATAGATGTTAATCTTCCCAAGGTTAAAGCCAGGAGTATAGATGTGGGTGAAGAAAAACTTATACTTACCATAAATGAGAAAAAAGAAATATTCATAAACAAGTATAAAGCCTCTATCGATGATTTAAAGCCAAAGCTGGAAAGTATATTCGCAAGCAGGATAGACCGGGAGGTTTTTATGCGTGCAGATGAGAAGGTTCCTTACGGGTTTGTGGTACAGGTCATGTCGGAAGTGCGAAAAGCTGGTGTTGATAAATTAGGGATGATTACCGAACCTCCAAGGGTATGGAGATGACATTTCTAAGAACAATGAAGGGGAAAAATGATGATATCGGTTTTAACAGCCTGTTGGTGCTGTCATTTCTTCTACATGCGCTGGTTCTTTCGATTGTTTTTTTATCTCCTTCATGGCCTACTCCCAAGTGGACTTTCGGTCCCGTATATACGGTTAACCTGGTAAATCTTCCTTCCAATCTTGTCAGGATAAAAAGAGCATCTTCATCTTCAGGAGAAATAGCGAGGATAGGCTCAAGGGATCACTCCGTAGCTATCAAAAAAAAGGTAAGCAGGGCTTTAACAACTCCGATTAAGAGATTGAAAACACATAAAAAAGTGCTTACGGGGGATGTTGACAGGGCGATAGAAAATATAAAAAAGAGTTCTCTGTACTCACAAGAAGATACTGCACGTCGAAAATCATCTCAGGGGACCGCTGAAATGACAATGAAAATGAAGGTTTATTATTCCATTGTCTGGTCAAAAATACAAGCACAGTGGGCTCTTCCCGAAGGAATATTACCTAAAGATAACTTTGTTGCTGTTATAGCAGTAAAAATCTTAAGGAACGGAACAATTGCTGATCTTGATTTTGAAAAAAGGTCTGGTAATAAATACTTTGATGAATCTGCAATGAAGGCAATAAAGAAAGCAAGTCCTTTACCCGCTTTGCCGGATTGGATACGGGGAAGCAATGTTGAATTAGGAATAAGGTTTCACTCATCGGAATTAAAATAATTTGAAGTTATTGGTCTGAACTTTATATGTTTTTGCATATTTAGACCAACGTTGTGAAAATTATGCGTAAGATAATTTCTTTTCTTGTTTTCCTCTTGGTGTTTTGTTGGAGTTGTCCCGCCTTTGGTAAGATATATATAGATATAGATTCTCCAAGCTTCCAAAAATTTCCCATGGCTATCCCGGATTTCAAAAATCTGGGTCAAAGGAAAGATGCCGAGAACCTGTCGGCAAATCTTTCAGCTACCCTTACAGAAAAGCTCAGAATCACGGGATTCTTTAAAATAATTAATAAAGATGCATTTCTTGAAGATCAGGATCGTGCGGGAATAACCGCAGATAGCATCGATTTTTCTGATTGGTCCTCTATTGGTTCGGAATTTCTGGTAAAAGGGGGGTTTCAGTATAATGGTAAGGATCTGTCTGTAGAATTTCGCCTTTTCGATGTTGTGGGAGGAAAGCAAATAACCGGAAAGAAATACTGGGGGAAGCCGGAAGAAATAAAGACAATGGTACTTAAGTTTGCCAATGAAATTATCCTTGCGCTCACCGGTGAAAGGGGAGTTTTCGAGACAAAAATAGCCTTTACCGGTAAGAAGGGGAAAATATCTAATATATACACGATTAATTTTGATGGTTCTGAACTGGCTATGGTTACCAGAAATAAGTCTCTTAATCTTTTGCCGCACTGGTCACTTGATGGAAAAAAAATTTCCTTTACTTCTTACATACGTGGCAATCCCGATTTTTATATTAAAGATTTATCAACCGGGAAGTCAAGGATGATCATGGGGTTCAAAGGACTTAATCTATCAGGCCCCTGGTCCCCGGATGGCAGGAAGGTTTTGCTTACTCTTAGCAAAACTGGGAATGAAGAGATTTACGTAATGGATTTAGCTCGGAAGAAACTCCGACGCCTTACATACGATTCTGCCATTGATGTTTCCCCTACCTGGTCTCCCGATGGTGCTGAAATTGCGTTTGTGTCGAACCGTTCCGGTTCTCCGCAGATATTTATTATGAATTCAGATGGAAGCAAGGTCAGAAGGCTTACCTATGAAGGGAACTATAACACATCACCCTGCTGGTGCCCTGGGGGAAAGAGAATAGCGTACGAAGGGGTTACAAATGGTTGTTTTCAAATATTTTCCATTGATAAGGATGGCAGTAACCTCCTCCAGCTTACATTCGAAAATGGGGGATGTGAATATCCTACCTGGTCTCCCGATGGAAGATATCTTGCCTTCAGCGCCAAAGGAAATGGCGAAACAAAGATTTGCATTATTAATTCAAATGGTTTAAACTTAAGAGTGTTATATAAAAAGTCAGGTCTGGAAGCAATTTATCCTTCCTGGTCCCCTCGTTTGAAGTTGTATTAAACCTTGTTTTTATGTTATGGGTTGATGCTTTCGTAAAAAGTCTGAAAAACACTCTTTTGTCATTCTGAGCGATAGCGAAAAATCTAATATCATTGAGATTTTTCGTCGCTCTGCTCCTCAGAATGACACTACGTGGACTTTTTACGAGTGCATGATGGGTTGAAATATAAAAAAGTCAATTAGCAAATTTTAAAAAAGGAGGAAGAGTGATGAAAAGAAATCTGAGGGTTATAGGGGTATTAGTACTCGTTGTAAGTCTTTCTTTCATTTTTGTTTCTGGATGCGCAAAGAAGCAGGTTGTAAAGGAGGAGGTATTAACAAAGGAGGAAAAAGCAACTGAATCTGCTGAAGCGGTCGCCAGGGCAAAAGAAGAATCTATGCTAAAAGAAAAGGCTCTAAAAGAAAGGGCTATGAAGGAAAAGGCTCTTAAGGAAAGGGATATTTTATTAAAGGAAGCCGCTGCCTTTAAAAATATTTACTTTGATTTTGACAAGTATGATCTTAAACCTCAAATGCGGGAAATTCTGGAAGAACATGCGGGTTGGCTCATTCAACATCCTGAGTTTAAAGTGATCGTGGAAGGACACTGCGATGAAAGAGGAACGAGAGAGTATAACCTGGCGTTAGGAGAAAGACGAGCGGAAGCCGCACAAAATTATCTTGTAACTCTCGGCGTTGCTAAGAGAAGATTGACAACAATAAGTTACGGTGAAGAACTTCCGTTAGATCCGGGTCATACTGAAAAGGCCTGGGCCAAGAACAGAAGAGCTCACTTTGTAGTTGTAACTGAAAAAAAGTAATAAATGAGGTTCGCCCGAGCAGTGAAAAAGTATGCCCTTTTACTTTGCATTATATTGATTATGCTCCTTATGGGATGTGCGACGAGCAGGGATCTGAGAGTGGTTAAATATAGTCTCGATTCAAAGATCCTCTCACTGGAAAAGGAACTTTCTTTATTAAAAAAAGAGAGTTCAAGGTTGAAAAAGAATTCTGTGGGGTTTGAAGAGATTACTCAAGCCTTACGGAAAAATCAGGCCGATACGGGGGCAGACTTCATTAATCTCAGAGCAGATCTTCAAAAACTTAGGGGAGATATTGAAAAAGTAAAGATGGAGTTAAAAACCTTCAAATCCGGTTTAAAGGGCAAAGATTTGGTTAATATCCGTCAAAAATTCGATGATATTTCCTTTAGAGTAAAATATATGGAAAGCTTTCTTGGTATTGAAAAAAAGAAAGATTCCGGGCAAATAGTTGAAAAAACCGAAAAAAAGAAGATTGCTCCTCTGAAAGAAAAGATTGATAAAGAAAAAAGTTATTCGGAAGCATATAAAACTTTCAGGGAAGGGAAATATGATGAGGCGAGAAGAAAGTTCAGGGAATTTATTAAAGTGTTTCCGGGCACAGAATATTCCGACAACGCCCAGTTCTGGATTGGGGAGTGCTACTATTTCAAAAAGAATTATGAAAAAGCAATCCTGGAATATGAAAGTGTGATCAAAAATTATCCAAAAGGTAATAAAGTTCCCAATGCTCTTCTTAAGCAGGCTCTTTCATTTATACAATTAGGCGACAAATCGAGCGCGAAGATTCTCTTACAAAGGGTAATAAAAGATTATCCTAACACAAGCCCTGCAAAGATAGCACGGGTAAATCTTTCATCTGTTAAATGATGAAAGCAACCGGCAGTGTGCGCTCAAACGCTTAGTTTTTTCATTAATTGAGAATTCCACACTTCGAAATTTCAAGTCTGTCATGGAATAAGTATAGTGCTTATTTCGTGACAGACTCGGGGTATTCTCCAATATAAGCGGGTATTATACCGTTCGGTATTGAAAGATCAAAAAGGTTCTTTTTTTCTCCGGATGAAGTTTGAATATTTGAATATAGAATACTTGCATGTATCCTTTCCGGTTTCTCAATAGTTATGTTAATCGTTTTCGGATATGATGTCTCTTTGATGGAGTAGTAATCTTTAAATCTTGCCGAATAATAAATTCCGCCATCTTTGTGGAAAACTTCAATTCGCAATATCCGATTGTATTCCGGTTCCACCCACAGGGATTGAATCTTTTTACCTTCGCAGATAATGTCTATGCGATACAGGTTCCCTTCAAAATAACCTCTCAGCGTATGGTTATCTCTTTTTATCACGGGAGGAGTTCCTGTGAGTATAGATACAATTTCATCCGCATCAAGATATATCTGGAAAAGTGAGAAAAGATTTTTTCTGGTAGCATGGCCAATATAAAAATTTTCCTCTTTTGGCAGGAATACTTTCAGCCTTTTTTTATTAACAGAAAGGAAAAAGTCTGGTGTTCCGAAGAAAGGTATTGCTTCGATTCGGAGAAACGACGGTTTCTTTGCGACAACGGCTATGTTTCTGGAATATGTTCCCTTTGATGTGTCGAGTATAATTCGGGCTGTAGCTTTGAAAATATCATTGGAATTGTTTGTCCTGGAAATTTTTTTCAATACAGAAGCGGGAGAGGGAATATATCCTTTAAACGGTTCTATTGGTTTTTTGGGCGCGCAATTAAAAAGACCGATAATTACGTGTAGGAATAAAAGTATAAGAACAAATCTTTTCATTTTGTTAACGCTTTAGTTTTTCAATAGTTTTTTTAGTTTCTTTTTAAGGATATTATTTGTGTGGTTAAATTTTAGCGCATGTCTGTATATTTTGAGAGCTTTTTTAAAAAGTCCGGCTTTTGTATAAGCATCTCCAAGATGTTCGGCAATTGTTGGGTCATCAGGAAGTATATTTGCCGCTTTTTCCAAATATTTTATAGCCAGGGTTATCTTGCGCTGTTTAAAATACAACCATCCGAGACTGTCGGTAATATATCCATTATCCGGTTTTAAGCTAAAAGCTCTTTTGATCATCTTTTCGGCTTTATCCAGTTTTATTTCTTTGTCGGCATAGCTGTACCCAATAAAGTTGAGCGCTTCCGCATTGTCAGGATCGATTTTCAGAACTTCTTCCATTTCCTTAATACCTTCCTCGGTTCGATTGGTCTTTTCGTATAGAGCACCAAGTTTATAATGAAGGTTTGTGCTTAGAGGCGAAAAGAGAAGTCCCTCCTTCAATATTTCTTCCGCGGCCTTCAAATTGTCTGTTTCTTCGTAGAGTGAGGCAAGAAAACTATAGAGTTCGTCTTTTCTCTTTACGTCATCGATTGCCTTTTTGATTAGATCTATGGCCTTGGTGGTATGCCTGTCCTTTTTCAGGATAATTCCCATGTGAATCCGCGCAGTTCCATAGAGGTTTGACTGTGGGGGAATCATTTTAAATTCCTTAAAGGCGCTTTTGTATAAGGCCTTTTTCTCATATGCGGAGGCTAAAAAATATCTGGCCTTGTAATCAGAGGGATCTTTTTTCAAAATTAAGAGAAATTTCTTGATGGCGCTGTCATAATCTTTTCCTTCAAAAAAGTAAACAAGCCCGAGGGAAAACTCCGCTTCCGGGTTCGACTTATCAAGCCTCAGAATTTCTTTGAATTCTCTTGCTGCTTCGGTATAATGGCCCAATTCCAGACAGGTTTTTCCGAGCTGGAATCTCGTTCTGATATCCGACGGATTGGATTTAATGCATTTCTTATATATTTCTATCGCTTCAATGTTCTTTTTTTGAATTTTATACAAAACCGCCAGGTCAAGCAGCGCCGATCTGAAGGATGGTTTTATTTCCAGGGCCTCTTTTAGCAGCTTTTCCGCTTTTGCATACAATTTTATCTCAGCGTATATTTTTGCAAGATAATAGTGGCCCATCAGACTCTCAGGTTCGATCTTCAAAAGATCCTCCAATACCTTTATCGCTTTCTCGTAGTTTTTTCTTTCACGGTAGAGAACGCTCAAATAAAGGTATGGTTCTAATCTTTCGGGTGCGAGAGCTATGACCTTTTCAAATTCTTTAATGGCATTATTATGTTCTTTTAAATTAAGGTACAAACTACCCAATATGAGATGTGTATCAACATAGCCGGGATTATAGATGAGAGATTTTTTTAACAGTTCTATCGCTGTCGTAATTTCCCCTTTTCTGATATAAAGGGCAGCGAGTTCGGCCATAAGGTAGGGAGAATTGTGTTCTATGCTGAGAGTTCTTTCATACTCATTTATCGCCATGTCAAGATTTCTTTCAAGCGCATAGATGACTCCGAGAGAATAATGGTAATAAGCATCAGATGAAGATCCTCCAATTCCTTCATCTGATGCCGGGTTTATTTTACTGCCGGTAAGATTCATACATCCGATTAAAGAAAGGGAAAAAAGTAACAGAATAACATATTTTGTTAAACGGGTTTTCTTCATTTAGTTTATCTGCTCTGCTTAGTTTACAATGCTGATCTTTTATTGAAATTCCTAATCCGAACAAGCCGGAACCAAACAAGATATATTTTTATCACGAAAACACGAAAGTACGAAAACACGAAAAAGAAAATTTAATTTCGCACTTTCTTTTTTTCGTGGTTTCGTGATTGTTTTTAATTCTTTTGCCGTTCGACTGAGCTCACGCCGAAGTCTCACGCCGAAGCCAATTTTGCCTGTCTGCGCCTGCCTGTGCCGCCTGCACGGCAGACAGGTGCGGACACGCACAGGCAGGCACGAACTTTACAATTAAGGGACTAATTACCCGGTTAAGTCAGATGGGGGCACTATTTTTATTCCCTTTGCTTTCAGCATGGGAATTGCTTTTTTTATTGCCATTATTGTGCTTTCATAAGGATGTCCAATGATTATCAATGTATGCCATTTATCTCGTTTGCCGATCGCTTTTGCTATGATTTTTAATGTATCAGTGTAGTTACATTTGTTGTCTATGAATATATCCCTTCCCGCGAATTTTAATCCAATTTTTCTTGCAACCTTTTTTCCTTTTGTATCTCTTGAAGTATAGCTATCTATAAAGAATAGATTCTTGTCCCGTAATACCCTTAAAACTACTTCCAGCTTTTTTTCATCGGCCATAAATCTTGAACCCATGTGATTATTAACACCTGATGCATGAGGGACACCTTTTAAATTTTCTTCGAGCCGGCGCCTTATCTCTTTATCGCTCATACAAATGAAGAGGGCTTTGTCACCTGGATTCTTGTCGGGATATTCGCGGGGCTCCATGGGGAGATGCAAAAGGATTTCTTTTCCCGCACGATAGGCCCTTTCCGCCGCTTCTTTCGAATACGGACAATGTGGAAGGATGGAAACTGTTATGGGGGCATTAATCTTGAGAATTTCATTTACCGGCGATAATTCATATCCAATATCGTCTATGATTATAGCAATTTTGTGTTCTCTGATGGAAGGATGGAACTTTTTGCCGGCGCTCGTAATGGTTACATGTCTTTTTACCCTTTTATCACTGGATAGTATTTTCTTTTCAATCTTACTCCCAACATCTCGATAAAACAAATAAGCTAAAGAAATTATAACGATAAGAACAAAAACAATGCCAACCCGGATTAAAATTGATTTTTTCTTTTTCACCTAATAAAAAACCTCAGCCATTCCCCATCTGTTTGAACATATTCCAGCTTTTTAAAAGGTCTATGGCGCGTTTGAGCTGATTATCATCTTCAACTAAAGGAAGTTTTTTTTCTTCTTCTTTAGTTTTCACCTCCTCCTCTTTTAAGTGTCTTTTCAAATCCTTCTCGCTTATGGTAAATTGATTAAGTTTTGAGTTGTTGTTTTGTTTAACACGTTCAACGAAGATATCAGGATCGATTCCTCTTGCCTGGATAGAATGACCACTTGGCGTGTAATATTTCGCTGTTGTTAATTTTAATGCCGAACCATCATTGAGAGGAATGACAACCTGCACAGAACCCTTTCCAAAGGTTCTGGTGCCGAGTAGTATGGCCCTCCCGTTGTCACGAAGCGCTCCTGCCACAATCTCTGATGCACTGGCGCTGCCCATGTTAATCATTGTGATTATAGGACAAGTTGGTTCATCACCGTTATTATGGGCGCTGTATGTGTGAGCGGCGGTTTTTATCCTTCCCTTGGTTGAAACAATAGTACCGGTTTTAAGAAATATATCGGAAACTTTAACCGCCTGGTTCATTAAGCCGCCGGGGTTGTTTCTCAAGTCCAGTATAAGACCATTTAAAGAATTTTCTTTTGTATTAATTTCTTTAAGAGCTTTTTTTACTTCATCCGCCGTACTTTCCTGAAATTGAGTTATTCTTATGTAGCCAATGTGATTCTCAACAATATTGTATTTGACACTTTTTATTTTAATAATATTACGTGTAATTGTGAAATCTTTCGGCTTCGCTAATCCTTTGCGCATGATTGTTATCGTTACCTTTGTTCCCTTTGGGCCGCGAAGTTTATGCACAGCGTCGAGAATGGTGAAGCCCTTTGTGGACTTGCCTTCTATTGCAATTATCCGATCCTGTGCCTTAATCCCGGCGAGATATGCGGGAGTGTCTTCGATAGGTGATACAACTGTGAGAATATGGTCTTGTATTGTTATTACTATGCCCAGACCTCCAAAAACGCCCTTTGTATCGACTTGCATTTCCTTGTATATGTCAGCGGTCATGTAAACGCTGTGGGGATCTAATGTCATTGTCATGCCCTTTATGGCTCCTCCAATGACAGTTTTAGGATCTATTTCTTCCACATAGTTCTTTTCAATCAGGTTAAGGGCTTCATTAAATAGTTTTAGATTTTTATAAATGTTCTGGTTTACCGCGAAAGCAGAATTTGTGCCGTTTGAGCCTGACAGGAGCCATAGAATAAAAACTGCCGGGAGAAGAAATAATAGATTTCTTTTTCTTAAAAAAGTTCTTTTCATTAAAACCTCCATCACTTGAAATAAAAATCAGTTTTGACTAATAGCTTTTTCCCCAGCGAAATTCCAGATCTTTTTAGATTATCTTAACATAAAAGGTTTGAATCCGGGCTTTGCAGGTGACCAATTATTGCAAATCCCGGATTAAATAGGTTGGCCGTAAAAAAGATAGAGCCAGAATAACCCTGTTCATATAACTTTAATCCCTTAATCGTAAAATTCTTGCAAAA
>JAGGSD010000314.1 GCA_021159265.1 Syntrophobacterales bacterium
CTTTCCATTATAATGCCGCTAAACGGCATAATGGAGCTTTTTACGAGACCATCAAACTTAAGAGAGGACAAAAAATGGGACAGGCATATTCTTCCGCAAAATCCGCATTGCGCTGGGTGACCGGCAATATGGCAATGCTGTCTGAATGGGTATTACTGGCCATGACAGTGATTGTTTTCTATGATGTAGTCATGCGCTACATATTTAACAGTCCTACAATCTGGGCCCTGGAAATGAGTGAATATATGCTGGTATTCCTGGCCTTTATCGGGGCTGCTGAGATGCAGAGGCAGAAAGCGAACATCAAGATGGATTACCTTTATGTCAAGTTTCCTCCAGGCATGCGGCGGTCCGTTGATCTTTTCACTTCACTTCTCATGCTGTTATTCAGTTTTTTACTTGTACGGGCCTCGTTTAAGTTGACACTCACGGCATATAAATATGGTTCCGCATCGAATTCACTTTTAGAAACCCCGCTGTGTATCCCTTATTCAATAGTCCTTATCGGCATGTTTCTGCTCTTCTTGCAGAGTATCGTTGACATTGTGGAATCAGCAAGACAGATAATAAATTCCGACCAACCTGAAGGAGGGGAACAGGAATGAGCTCTGCATTAATAATCTTTATTTGTATTATCATTGTGCTCGGTCTTTTGTTTCTAGGCAGCCCCATTTTCATCTGTCTCGGTATAGCGGGAATAACCGGGATTTTTCTCAACAGCGGAATTGCCGGGCTTTCCGTATTACAGACCACGGTATTCGGCGCAGTCGCGAGGTTTCCGTTAGCCGCCGTGCCCCTGTTTATGCTAATGGGCGAGATAATATTTCGCAGCGGCATTGGAGAAGACCTCTTTCATGTTCTCGGCCGTGTATTGCGACGCCTGCCCGGAGGGCTGGCGATGGCCACGGTAATTGCCTGCGCTGTCTTTGGCGCCATGTGCGGGGTAAGCATAGCCGCCGTGGCCAGCATCGGCGTTATAGCGTTGCCCGAGATGCTTAAACGCGGCTATGATCCCAGGCTTGCAGCTGGTGCGGTATGCGCTCCTGGCGCTCTGGCAATGCTGATACCGCCCAGTCTGCTCTTTATTCTTTATGGTGAAGTGGCGCATGTATCGGTTGCAAAGCTTTTCACAGCGGGCATTTTGCCCGGCATCCTGCTGGCCCTGTTAATGTGCGGTTATATTTTTATAATGGAAATAAAATCAAACAGGAGTTCCGGGACCCGGAAAGACATCGGAGAGCCGGTGACACTAAAAGAACTGGCGGGCTTTTTAAAGCGGTTATGGGCCCCGTTCTTACTCATAATAGTGGTTCTGGGATCCATATACCTTGGCATTGCCACACCCACCGAATCGGCCGCCATAGGCTGTGTGGGGGCATATGCAATCGCCTTTATAATCTACCGCCGCATGGACTGGACTGCCTTCAGAGAAACATTGATACGTTCAGCGCGCATCACATGCATCATCCTCGTTGTCTTTGTCGGTGCAGTGGTATTTACCCAGTTTTTAAATCTGCTTCGTGTGCCTGACCTCTTTGCCCGGTTTATAGTTTCCCTGGACGTATCTCCCCTGGTAACCATGATTTTGATACAGCTTATGCTTATTGCTCTGGGCATGTTTGTGGATGGAGCGTCCATGGTCTTGATAACGACCCCCATACTCCTTCCTACCATTATGGTCATGAATTGGGATCCCATCTGGTTCGGAGTGCTTATGATAACCAATATAAACATTGCAGTCATAACTCCCCCTGTGGGCCTCAACCTTTACACGCTGGCAAGTATCACCGAAGACGTGGATATGGCGACCATATTAAGAGGCACGCTGCCATATGTGATTGTGGAGTTTACAGGGCTTTTGATACTCATCGCATTCCCGCAGATCAGCCTGTGGCTGCCGGGTATGATGAGGTGATTTCCAAATTAAGAAAATCAGGAGGAGACAATTTATGTTTAACGAAGATGATATTGCTGACATTAAAGCGGAAAAGGAAAAATGGGTGGAAAAAGCGGGTAATCACAAAGATGCCGAAACCTTTCGTGTTACCCCGTCCGGCATTAAAATTAAGAACGTCTATACGCCGGAAGATATCAGCAATCTGGATTATCTGAAGGATGTCAATTTTCCCGGAAGTTATCCTTATACCAGAGGAGTATATCCTGCCATGTACCGTGAGCGGCCATGGACGATAAGGATGTTTTCAGGGTTTGCCACTCCTGAAGAGACAAACAAGAGATGGAAAATGTTGCTCAACTCAGGGCAGACGGGCTTTTCGGCGGCTGTTGATTTGCTTACTTTTTATGGTACTGATCCGGATGATCCTGGTGTTGACGCTGAAGTGGAAGTAGGGACAACGGGGGTGCCCCTTTATTCCATCAGAGGCGTCGAGGCCCTGGTTAAAGATTTGCCGATTGAGGATATCAGCGTTGCCTTGGTGACGGAACCGATGACTGCCGTAGCGCTTACATCCACTTACTTTAATGTGGCTAAGAATAACGGTGTTCCTCTTGCTCGGGTAGCCGGCACCACTCAAAACGATATCGGCACGATGTGCATTGGTTATATAACTCGTGATTCTCTCGAACCTGACAAACTTCTGAAGCTTGCCTGTGATTTGATTGAGTATTGCACGGCCATGAAAAAGGCACCCAGATGGAATCCGATAAACTTTACCACTTATAATTATCGGGAAGGCGGCATTAATGCCGTTCAGGAAATAGCCTTTGGTTTTACCAATGCCATTGATCATATTGAGGAACTGTTGAAGCGCGGCTGGCATATTGATGACTTCGCTTCGCGTTTGGCTTTTCACCTTTCAGCAGATCGCAATTTCTTTGAGGAAATTGCCAAATACAGGGCTGCGCGCCGGATATGGGCCAGGCTTCTTGTTGAAAAGTACAAAGCAAAAGATCCACGTTCTATTATCATGAAGTATCACGTGCAGACAGCGGGGAGCTCATTAACTGCGCAGCAACCGATGGTTAATATTCCAAGGACCGCTATTCAGGCCTTGGAGGCTGTTTTAGGAGGCTGTCAGTCTTTGCATACTAATTCTTATGATGAAGCAATCTGTTTGCCTACCGAAGAAGCAGTCAAGTTAGCCGTGAGAACACAGCAGGTGATTATGGAAGAGACGGGTGTTGTAGATACAATTGATCCCCTGGCCGGTTCTTACTATGTAGAGTGGCTGACCGGTGAAATTGAAACGCGTATCCTTGATTACATGCAAGAGATAGAAACTCAGGGAGGTTTTGTGAAGGCTCTTGCCAGTGGCTGGCTGCATGGTGAAATGCAAAAGGCTTTCAATGAACGGCAGAATGCCATCGCAGAGGGAAGAGAAACGGTGATTGGCATAAACAGCCATCAGGAAAATGACAGGGAAGAGACATATGCTCCCTTCAAAACCAATGCGTTGGCTGCCGGGGTTGAGAAAGAAAGGCTGGTGAAATTAAGAAAGGAAAGAAATAGTCAGAAAATTCTTGTCCTTCTTGACCGGTTACGCGCCGACTGTACCGAAAATAAAAATGTCATGCCTACGGTGATGGAACTTATGGGTGAAGGCGCCACACTCGGAGAGGTGGCGGGGGTATATCGTGAAATCTGGGGAATCTGGGATTTGCCTATTGCTGTGTAAAGTTTTTGTTCTTAACAACTGAGTTTTTTGCAAAGGCGCTGTTAATAAAAGGCTAAGGGCCAAAGGAAGAATCTTTAGTCCTCATTGCTCAGTGCTTGCGGCTTTGCCGCCTTAGGAAAGGGGATATATTTGACTGATGAAGGATAAGACAAGAGTTATAATGGTAAAACTGGGGCTGGATGGTCATTGGCGCGGCATAACTACCGTATCGCTTATTTTGAAGAATGCGGGCATGGAGGTAATATTTGCCGGCTTTCAAACAATTGAAAGCGCGATCAGTATAGCGGAACAGGAAGATGTTGATGTTATAGGATTGAGTATTCATTCCGGAGCCCATATCCCATGGACAAGAAAATTTGTGGAAGCGCTTAACGAGAGAAAACTGAAAGATGAATTTGTTTTAGTTGTGGGAGGGGTTATTCCGGACGCAGATGTCGACGCATTAAGGGAGATTGGCGCTGACGGTATATATGGGCCGGGATCCACTGCAGAGGAAATTGTCAGGTCAATTCAGGAGAAGGTGAAAGAAAAAAGGATTTAATTAGTTATAAAAATTTAAGAATAACGAAAGGAGAAGTATTATGGAGATTAAAGATTGTATTGCGGTTGTTACGGGTGGAGCATCGGGACTGGGAGAAGCTACTGTCCGCAATCTGGCAAGCGGCGGGGCGCATGTGACTATACTTGATGTGCAGGCGGACAAAGGCGAAGCGCTGGCAACAGAGTTGGGAGATAACGTTATCTTTGCCAATACGGATATAACAAGTGATGAGAGTGTTAAAGCCGCCATCGGTAAGACTGTGGATGCCTTTGGCGGGATCAATATGGTGCAGAATTGCGCTGGAATCGGTCTTATAGGGAAGATGCTCGGTAAAGAGGGGCCGACGCCCCTGGAACATTTCAATAAAGTGCTCCAGGTGAATCTGCTGGGTTCCATCAATGTGATCAGGCTGGCTCTTGAGCAGATGGTGAAGAATGATCCTCTGAATGAAGATGGGGAAAGGGGTGTAATTATAAGCACGGCTTCTGTCGCTGCGTTTGAAGGTCAGATAGGTCAGCCCGCGTATTCTGCTTCCAAGGGTGGTATTGTGGCAATGACCCTTCCCATAGCGAGGGAGTGCGCCAGATACGGGATAAGAGTCATGACAATTGCCCCCGGTATATTTGAGACACCGATGATGGCTTCATTGCCCGAAAAGGCAAAGGATGCACTCGGCAAGATGGTGCCCTTTCCACAACGCCTTGGGAAGCCTTCAGAATACGCGCGACTCGTTCAGCATATTATCGAGAATACCATGCTGAATGGCGAGGTGATCAGACTTGATGGCGGCATCAGGATGCAGCCGTAGTAATCATAAAGTAAGATAAATAGTGGGGCAGGGACGAGGGAGGCTAAAGCCCCCTCATATCCACACAAATGGGTAGGGGAGGTTTTAACCTCCCCGTTCATTGTAGGTTTATAAAAGGAGAATAGCATGGAATATAAAACCATTATTTACGAAAAGAAAGAGCGTATTGGAACGATCACTCTGAACAGACCGAAGAGTATGAATGCTCTGAACGGCGATGTGTTGAGAGAATTAAGTGATGTGTTAGATATAATTGGAGCGGATGATGAAGTGAAAGTTGTAATTATTACAGGCGGGAACGAGAAGTTCTTTGCCGCCGGCGCCGATATCACAGAGCTGGAAGCCTTGCAAACGCCTGCCGATGCCCATGTTTTTGTGACAAAGGCGCAGGCCGCCATCAACAAAATTGAAGATCTCGAAAAGCCGGTTATAGCTGCCATAAGCGGATACGCGCTGGGCGGAGGCTGTGAGATAAGCATGGCCTGTGATCTCAGAATAGCGGCGGAGAATGCCGTTTTTGGCCAGCCTGAGATAACATTGGGAGTGATCCCCGGTGGTGGAGGAACACAGAGGCTGCCCCGTATTGTAGGTGTTACCAGGGCCAAGGAACTTTTATATACAGCCGCCACTGTAGATGCTAATGAAGCGTACCGGATAGGTCTGGTAAATAAAGTTGTTCCCGTTGCCTCTTTGATGGAAGAAGCCCGGAAGATGGCCTCGAAGATAGCGCAACAGCCCGGCGTAGCATTGAGAATAACCAAACTTGTAATTAATGGCGGCATGAATCTGGATATGAAATCCGCTTTGGCATACGAGGCGCGCGGTTTTGAATTCCTCTTTTCAACGGAAGATCAGAAAGAGGGAACGAAGGCCTTTGTGGAAAAGAGAAAGCCGGTTTTTACGGACAAATAATTGATTCTGTTGATTTATGGTCTTTTCGCTCAATTTCTGCGTTATGTTCAAAAAATAATCCTCGGAATATCAAGTATATGCCTGTGGTCTTCGGCGAGCCTGCGACGAGCTCAGTCGAATCGCTCAGTCGAACCGTTATTTTTTTTACATGCCTTGATCTTGAACGAAAATCCTCACAACTCAACAGAATCATAGGTGAGATTCTTTTAATAACAGAATTATGGCGGCGCACAGGATGCCGTCAGATAACAGGAGGTATAAATGAGGAGAGTTGCAATAGTTGGTGTGGGTCATACGGATTTCATGTTTGACTCGCCGAAGACAGAGGTAGAGATGTTTGCCGAAGCGGCCATGGATGCCATTAATGAATCAAATTTGAAACCAAAAGATATACAGGCCATAAATTGTGGCAATGGTCTGGGTGATTTTTCTGAGGGGCAGATCATGATGCAATCCTATATTGCCGACGATCTCGGATGTTTTAATGTCCCCGCCACAAGATTTGAGGGTGCATGCGCTTCGGCAACCATAGGAATAAGAGATGCCGCCATGTGGGTTGCTTCCGGTTATTATGATATAGTTCTGGCCGGAGGCACGGAAAAAGCCACAGCAATGGGCACCCCCCTCGCGACACGGACATTTGCCATGGGACATGATAGCCGCTATGAATCTCCGGCGGGCATGACGTTTCCCGGTTTTTTTGGCATGCTGGCACATCTTTATTCTTCAAGATATAATATATCCCTTGAAAAACTCAAAGAACAGATGGCGATGGTGTCGGTTCAATCCCACGAATACGGTGTGAGGAATCCTCACGCCCAGTTTAAAAAGGAAATCTCCGTCGAAAAAGTATTAAGTGGTTTTATGGTTGCTTCGCCCTTGCAGTTGCTTGATTGCTGTCCTTTCTCCGATGGAGCTGCCGCCGTTGTTGTGGCATCGGAGGAAGTTGCGAAGAAGCTTACCAATAAGCCGGTTTATATCGTTGGCACAGGTCAGGCATCGTCCGGAAAGATGAGCGCTCAGTACAAATATCTGCCAAGAATCAGGGCGCGGGAGGTGTCTGTTAAACAGGCCTATGATATGGCGGGTCTGGGACCTGAAGATATAGATGTTTGCGAGCTTCACGATTGTTTCAGCATTGCAAGCATCATTGCGGCGGAAGGCCTTGGTCTGGCTGAATATGGCAAGGCGGGTGATCTCTGGGAGAAAGGGGAGATGAGGATAGGAGGCAAGATACCTATAAACATTTCCGGTGGATTGAAATCAAAGGGCCACCCGATAGGCGCAACAGGCGCCTCCCAGACCTATGAGATTGTAAAGCAACTGAGAGGTGAATTGGTAGACCAGGGAAGACAGGTAGATGGAGCCAGAGTAGGGCTTGTGGATACACTGGGCGGAGACGGGATAATTTGCAATCTGATTTTAAAAGCTGATTAAGTAGTGTCCATCCAGAAATGAATTCCTCAAAAAATGGACACTAATAAGTTTCCTGTTCAGAAATGAGCAATTTTTCGTAAGGTCAAGGAAATCAAGGGATTGTGCGGAGGTGTACTAATGTACACCGCACAAACAATCCCGCAGATTGACACAGAGATTGCGGAAAAGGGCCATTTCTGGATGGAAACTAAGTAGTCAATAACATATGTTTACAGGAAGGAGAATAATATGGAATATAAATTGACCTTCAGGGAATATAACAAATCCCTCAAAACAGATAAATTGTTGGGGTTAAAGTGTAACAATTGTCACACTATTACATGCCCGCCGAAGATGACCTGTCAGGAGTGTGCCAGCACGGATCTGGAAGTCACCGAGCTAAGCGGCGAAGGGAAGATTGTAACCTATACTGTTATTTATGTCGCGCCTGAGGGCAGGGAGAATGAAACTCCTTATGCCGTTGTGCTGGTAGAACTTAAGGAGGGTCCATGGATAATGGGCAATTTGATCGATATAGACCCGGCCAGGGTCGGTATGGAATTAATCGGAAGGCAGGTAAAATTAGGGCATAAAGTCTTCCCTGGAGATAAATACTCCGATGGTGATGCCGCAAGACCGCTATTCAGCTTCGCGGATTAAAATTCAGTGACCCGCCCGAAAGGTTTGATACCTGACAACAGTTTGTTTGCGAGGCAGGGTTTCCATAATAATGAAGTATAAAAGCAAGGAGGAAGAAATATGGCAGGTATTACATCTTATGGCGCTTATATTCCCCGGTACAGGATGAATCGCAAGGTAATCTTTGATCAGTTCGGATGGTTCAATGCAGCGAACGCGAGCGTGGCAAGGGGAGAGAAAGCCGTTGCGAATTATGATGAAGACACTATTACGATGGCAGTAGCAGCGGCCACCGATTGCCTCAACGGCAAAGACAAGCAAGAGGTTGATGGACTATATTTAGCCTCAGTGTCTCTTCCATTTGCCGAGAGGCAAAATGCGGTGATTGTTTCGGATGCTCTAGATTGTTCTTCCAACATACGGACGGCTGATTTTGGTGGTTCCCTCAGATCCGGCACTACTGCCCTTCTTTCTGCTTTTGATGCGGCGGAAAGCGGTCGCAACATAATGGTCTGCGCCAGTGATTCGAGGATGGGCAAGCCCGGCAGCTCTCAGGAATACACATTTGGAGATGGCGCTGCGGCCCTGTCAGTTGGCAGTGATAAAGTCATAGCGGAGTTCAAGGGTTCTTTTTCGGCTTCCCATGATTTTATTGATTATCGCCGTTTGACGGAGGAGAAATTTGGACATGACTGGGAGGCAAGATGGATTCGTGATGAAGGCTATGGGAAGATCCTTCCCGAAACCGCTTTTGGGCTGGTAAAGAAGTACGGTTTAGACATAAAGGATTTTGCAAAGATTATAATTGCGTGTCCTGTTGCGGCGGCACTAAAGGAACTGGTTAAGATCCTGGGTGCAAAACCTGAGCAGATTCAGGACAATATGGTGTCAAATGTTGGTGATACTGGAGCGGCATTGTCTTTGATGATGTTTGTGGCGGCTCTTGAAGAGGCAAAAGCTGGAGACAAGATTATGGTTCTCAGTTATGGCAACGGGAGTGACGCGCTCTATTTTGAGGTAACCGATGAGTTGGAGAAAGTAAAAGAAGGGAAAAAGGGTATTAAGGGTTACCTGTCTGAAAAAGAAGATCTGTCCGTTTATGGAAAGTATCTCGTTTTCAAGAATATTGTGCCATTGGAAGTAGGAATCAGAGGCGAAGAGATTCCCCCAACCGCTATGACCGTTCTCTGGCAGCAGGGCAGGGCCGTTTCGGCTCTTGTTGGCTCAAGATGCAAAGTATGCGGCACGCCTCAGTATCCGAGGCAGAGAGTGTGCGTAAACCCTGATTGTGGAGCTGTTGACCAGATGGAAGATTACCGTTTTTCAGACAAGACGGGAACAGTAAATTCTTATACCGGAGATAATCTGGCATTTTGCTGGGATCCGCCTCAGATCTATGGTTCGGTGGACTTTGAAGGAGGCGGAAGGATTTTTCTTGATTTTACAGATTGCGACCTGGATTCTCTGGAGGTTGGTATGCCTGTCTCAATGAGTTTCCGCAGGAAATATGCTGATCCGCAGAGAGGACATTACGGTTATTTCTGGAAGGCGGTGCCGGTTAAGTGATGAGAAATGAGCAATGAGGACTGAGGACTGAGCAATGAGGACTGAGTTGAATTGTATCTTTTTAAACGAATAGGAGAAATAAGATGGCGAAAGGGATAAAGAACGAAGTTGCTGTAATCGGGATGGGTTGCACAAAATTCGGCGAGTTGTGGGATAAGACTTCATCCGATCTGATAGTTGATGCATACAAAGAAGCAATGGAAGATGCGGGTATAGAAAAGAAAGATATAGATGCTGCCTGGTTTGGCAGTTGTGTTGATGATGTTAATGTCGGCAAAGGCGGTTTTCCGCTGACGAAGGCATTGAAGCTGCCCTTTATACCCGTAACGAGAGTAGAAAATTTCTGCGCATCGGGGACTGAAGCATTTCGCGGCGCCTGCTACGCCGTGGCCTCCGGCGCCTGCGACATTGCTCTGGCTCTTGGTGTGGAAAAACTGAAGGATACGGGATATGGCGGATTGCCTGACTTTGGGACGTTAATGGGTACGGAAAGCAGAATTACATCTACCAATATGACGGCGCCGGGTGGTTTTGCCATGATGGCAACGAAATATTTTGACAGATACGGTCTTTCACCGGAGGAAGGTAAAAGGGCTTTGGCACATGTATCGTCAAAGAGTCATCACAATGGAACGCTCAGCCCAAAGGCTCATCTGCGCAGGGAGGTTTCCATTGAACAGATTATGAAAGCGCCGATGATAGCCTGGCCGCTGGGTCTTTTTGATTGTTGTGGTGTCAGTGATGGATCGGCTGCCGCTATAGTATGTCGCGCCGATATGGCTAAAAATTTCAGGAAGGACCCCATTTACGTAAAAGCGCTTCAAATCGCCATAACCTCTGCGGAAGAAGAGAGTTATAAAAGCTGGGATGGCACCCATGTAGAGACGACAACTCATGGAGCAATCAGAGCTTATGAGGAAGCGGGGATAACAAATCCCCGGGAGGAGATAAGCATGATGGAGGTCCATGACTGTTTTTCCATTACTGAGTTTGTGACGTATGAAGATCTTCAGATATCTCCGCGTGGAAAGGCGATAATGGATGTGGAGTCAGGATTCTATGATCTCGACGGAAAAGTGCCCTGCCAGACCGATGGCGGGTTAAAATGTTTTGGCCATCCTATTGCCGCGTCGGGTCTCAGGATGATTTATGAGGAGTACAAGCAGCTTCAGGGAAAAGCCGGAGAAAGACAGGTGGAAAACCCGAGGATAGGGCTTACTCACAATCTGGGCGGGTTTCCCCATATGAGCGTTGTCAGTGTGACAATTCTGGGAAATAAGCTGTAAATGCTGAGCAACGAAGGTTAAAGGTTTTTCCTTCAGCCTGACTATAAATATACATATATAATTTTGAACGTAACTATTCAGGTTCACAGTTCCAGGGTTCACGGTTCAACAGTTGAAGGAAGAGAGTCGAGTAATATCTCAATAAGTTTGGGTAGGGGCGACTTTAGTCGCCCATATCGGGAGGTTAAAACCTCCGCTCCCTAATTTATTGAGAAGTTACAGAATTGATGGTCTTGTAAAAAGTCATCCACAGGGTCATTGCGAGGAGCGTAGCAACGAAACAATCTGATAAATACAAGTAGTTACAATACGTGAGATTGCTTCGCTCCGCTCGCAATGACGGTATTTTCGACTTTTTACGAATGTGTCGGAATTGAATTGATTAAAACTCTTTTAACTGTGAATCTTGAACCCGACAATCTGAGTAGTTACTTTTGAACAAGGAGAAAAAACGTGGATTTTCAGTTGACCGAAGAACAAAAAATGATCAGGGAAATGACGAAAAAGTTTGCAGATGATGTTGTAACACCACAAATGGAAGAATTGGACAGAACAGGCGAATACGCCTATGATATCATAGGCCAGATGGCGGATCTCGGGATGATGGGCATACCATATCCGGAAGAATATGGCGGGAGTAATGGTGACTGGGTAGGAATGATGGTTGGTGTTGAGGAGATATCGCGTGGGGATGTGACTCTGGGAGGTTTATTGGATATTGTTACTATCGTAAACGAGGAATTGCACGTATTTGGTACTGAGGAGCAGAAACAAAAATGGCTGTCCGCTCTGGTTCAGGGTAAAGAACTGGGAGCTTTTGGGCTCACGGAACCGGGGGCGGGTTCTGATGCCGGTGCCACCAAAACCACGGCAGTGCTCGACGGAGATGAATGGGTTATCAATGGCACCAAACAGTTTATTTCTCTTATGGATTACAAAAACGCATCTATCGTGATTATCACTGCCCGCACCAGAACAGAGGGAAAAGATCTTATCAATACCTTTATTGTGCCTAAGGGCACACCGGGTTTTATGCTGGGCAAAAAATACGACAAAATGGCATGGCACCATTTTCCCACGAACGAGCTTATTTTTGAAGATTGTCGTATTCCGAAAAGTAATTTACTGGGTAAGGAAGGCAAGGGGTTTGCCCAGCACCTTGCAGCTCTGCAGACAGGCCGTATTTTTATTGGAGCTATAAGTGTTGGTGTGGCCCAGGCCTGTTTAGAGGTCTCATTGAAATATGCGAAAGAGAGGATTCAGTTTGGAAAGCCGATCTACAGCTTTCAGGGGACTTCCTTTAAATTAGCTAACATGGCCATGAACATTGAACTTGCGCGAAATATGTATCTTAAGGCTGCATGGCTGAAAGATAACAATATGCCTCATACACTGGAGGCGTCATACGCCAAGCTGTTTGGGTCGGAGATGTGCGAAAAGGTTGCCAGTGACGCCTATCAGATTCATGGAGGCTATGGCTTTATGAATGAATATGCCGTATCTCGCTATTACAAAGGATGCAAAATCCTGCAGATTGTCGAAGGCACATCGGAGGTACAGCGGATGGTTATCTGCCGGAACCTGAAGTGACTGCGTAACGAAAAGAATTTATAATGCGAAAAGATACAGAACAGACATATCAAAAGAGAATAGCCCAATATAGGTCTGAGTTAAAAGCGAAAGATAAGCTTTTATCCTCGATTCATAAAATAAGCAGTTTGCTTACACGTTCTATTTCTCTTGAGAAGGTGCTTACTGCCATCACGGAAGAGACGGCAACCGTGTTTGGATTCACCAGGGTTGATATATCTCTGGTTAATGAAAAGGATCCGAATTTGTTGGAATGCAAGTATGTGATGGGGTTCAGCCCTGAAGAAAGAGAGAGAGCTCTGGGTAGCCCTTTCCGGTTAGATAAGCATGACTGTGTGGAAACCAGGACGGTCAAAACGGGTAAAGTAATATACCTGAAAGATTATGAGACTGATGAACGACTTACCGAAATCGATTTAAAGCTGGCTAAAATTTACAGTCGGGTTTCAGGTATAGCAGCCCCCTTGAAAATAAAGAGAAATGTCATTGGATTCATTGGAGGGGATATAACGGGTAAAAAACTGGATCTTACCAAGAATGAAATAAAATTATTTTCAACTTTTGCCAACCAGGCAAGCATCATCATTGAAAATGCTCTGCTACATGAGCAGAACGAGCAAAAAATAGAGCAGTTATTGTCGCTACAGGAAATTAACAAAAAGACAAGTTCCGCTATGAGTCTCAAAAAGTTGTTTCATGTAATCAGCGCCAACGCTTTGAGAATCACAAAGGCATCATCCTGTATGTTGTTACTGGCTGAAAGTGACAGTAGGTTTTTGAAGGTTGTATCTCAGAGGGGTTATTCGGACACAGATGTAAAAAAATTCAGGCTGAAGATCGGCGAGGGGATTGTCGGCTGGGTGGCTGAAAATGGTATTCCTTTGCTGGTCAAAGATGTGAGTGAAGACCCTCGATACATAGAAGTTAAAAAGAATGTCAAATCAGAGTTAGCCGTTCCTCTTTTAAGTGAAAAAAAGGTACTGGGTGTATTAAATGTTGATAGTTGTGAAAAGGACGCCTTTAACAATGATGATCTGGAATTGCTCATGATATTTGCCGGTCATACCGCAACCTTGATTGAAAATGTGCGGCTATACGAGCAGGTGATAACCGAAAAAAACTTTGCGGAAAATATACTGGAAAGCTCGCCAAATGGTGTTGTGACGGTGGACTGTGGTAGAAGCATCAGATCGGTAAACAGAAAAGCCGAAGAAATCCTTTGTTTAAAGCGAGACGAAATTATTGGTAAAAGGGTGTCTGATGTATTTGAAAGAAATATATCCGAGATCATCGATTCTGCCTTGAACAATCATAAAGCCATCGAGAATAGAGAGATTGAACGAATGGGGAAGAATGGAAACGTTGTTACCCTGGGGATAAGCTCTTCATTTTTAAAAAGTCATAACACAAATGTGACGGGAATAATTATTACTATTCAGAACCTGACTGAGATAAAAAAGACTGAAGAACTGATCAGGCGGATGGACAGGCTTTCATCCCTCGGCCAGTTGTCTGCCGGGATAGCGCATGAGGTCAGAAACCCTCTTGCCAGTATAAATTTTAATGTCCAGATGTTATCTAAAAGGCTGGACAAGGATGATAAAACAGGGGACATTTTAAATGATACTATTAAGGGCATCGATAGATTAAAGAGACTTGTTAAAGGAATGCTTGATTTCACAAAACCTGGAATTCCATCATTAAAACGCGGTGTTATCAATGATGTGGTTCGGGATTCAATTGCTTTGATAGATGCACAGATTAAAAAAAGAAATATTTATCTGGAGACAAAACTTGGTAAAGATCTTCCTGAGATAGTCTTCGACCCGGTGCAAATGCAGCAGGTGTTTGTAAACCTTCTGCTTAATGCTGTGGAGGCTGTGCATGAGGGAGGCATCATTAATGTTAAGAGTATGATGGGAAACAACTTTAATGGAAATGAAAAACAGTTATTAGTGTATATCGTCGATAACGGTCCAGGAATTTCTCCGGAAAATCTTTCAAAAGTGTTTGACCCATTTTTTACGACGAAACCGGAAGGAACCGGCCTCGGCCTGTCAATAACGTGTAAGATATTGGAACAACACAATGCCCTTATAGATGTTTTCAGTGAAGGAAACAGAGGCGCTACTTTTGTTTTAAGATTTCCGGTTAATTCTGTCGTGGAGAAAACAGGACATGTATCAATATAAAATTCTGATAGTTGATGATGACAGGCTTTTGCAAAATTCCTTAAATAATATCCTCTCTGAAAAATATGATACTTTCATTGTCGGGAGCGGGGAAGATGCTGTCAAGGTTCTCAAAAAAACCCCGGTCAATCTGGTATTGTTGGACATAAAGCTCCCCGGAATAGACGGTATTGAAACCCTGAGGTTGATACGGGAAATTGATGAACATATTTTAGTTGTCATGATGACGGCTTACGAGGATGTTCACAGCGTGATTACATCTATGAAGATGGGAGCTCATGATTATCTAGTAAAACCGCTGGATATCGATGAGTTGGAGATAATTATTGAGAAAGCCCTTGAAAGTTTTAAACTGAAGAAAGAACTGGAAGAACTACGGAGTCAATATCTAAAGAAGTTCGATATAAATGATATAATAGGCGAAAGCGAAGAAATTAAAAAGGCCGTTGAATTTGCTGATATTGTTGCAAAAAGTTATGATACCACAATACTGATAGAGGGGGAGACAGGAACCGGTAAAGAGGTTATCGCTAAAACGATACACTACCGGAGCAGTCGTTTAAGCAAACCTTTTATAAGTATAAATTGTGGGGCAATAAGCAGGGACCTCGTGGAAACCGAACTTTTTGGGTATGAAAGGGGCACATTTACCGGAGGGCTTCAAGAGGGGAAAAAAGGAAAAATCGAACTGGCTGACAAAGGGACCCTGTTGCTGGATGAGGTAAGCGAGTTGTTGCCTTCTGCTCAGGTTAAACTGTTGAGGTTCCTTGAAGAAAGGGAGTTTTATCCGGTCGGAGGGACAGAAAAGAAAAAAGTTGATGTAAGGATTATCGCGGCCACCAACAAAAATCTGGAAGATGCTATTGCAAAGGGTGACTTCCGTAAGGATTTATATTACAGGTTAAACGTCGCAAAGATATTTCTGCCACCCTTACGGGAAAGAAAGAATGATATAATCCCACTTGCATTGTCTTATATTGATAAATTTAATGTAAAATTTGGCAAGAACTTCCAGAGCATATCCAGGGAGGCCCAAAACATATTAATTGGTCATCGCTGGATCGGTAATGTAAGAGAACTCAGGAATGTTATCGAACGAGTTATTTTAATGGAAGACGACAGGTTGATACAGCCGGAGCATCTTTCTTTTTTAATAAACCAACCACATACCTTGCCTGAAAACAGCGGAATCGAAGTAAAAATCCCACCTTCCGGCATAAACCTTGAGGGGCTTAACAGCAAATTGATAAAGCAGGCCGTTGAATTGAGCGGAGGAAATAAGTCAAAGGCGGCTAAAATGCTTGGGATATCCCGACCTGCTATTGTCTATCGCATCGAAAAATATGGTATAAAGTTCTAGTAACTACTCAGGTTGACAGGTTCAAGCCTGCCCTGGCGCGACTTGATGCGCATCCCCGCACAATCGCACTGAATGTTG
>JAGGSD010000406.1 GCA_021159265.1 Syntrophobacterales bacterium
TAAAATCTTCGCCTTCCTTGAACTTGAACAAAATTGAACATTCTACAAAGGTCTCGATTTGTAAATGCTCAGGTGTTTAGAATCTTTATTCTCAATAATTGCATACTTGTGCGTTGCACGCAGACAGGCGTTTTTTGCGCAGATGTTGGTGTCAGGGGTCGAAAATGAACATCGAACATCCAATATCGAATATTGAATGGGAAAAATGAAGAAACAGGAATAGAGGCTTATTGTCTGGTATCGGATGTTTTTTATTTGATTTTAGAATAATTTGAGGAGCAAAGTGACATCATTATTCGACGTTCGGCGTTCAATGTTGGACGTTAATCTTGAATATGCTTTCCCACGCTCAGACATGGGAACGAGAAACCTTTTTACCTTTGCGGCTTTGTCGTTTTAGAGTCCTTGTTAAATTTTCTTTTTCGTGTTTTCGCGATAAAAATATATCCTCTTTGGTTCCGACTTGTCCGGGTTAGAAATGAAGCTTTTTATGCTATTGTTCAGAAATCGATTTACACCTCATTATTTAAAACAGAGGATATCCTTCCCCTCAAATATTTAAAGTAATTCCCTGCATATCGAAGACGGCTGCCATACCAGGAAAAGATTTCTCCATCGACGAGAAATGCCCTTGCAAAAGGAAATCTTTCTTCAAACTCGCGGACGTGTTTTTTTTCAAAAAGATACGGTTCAGAACAAAGAAGTATTATTTGCGGTCGCGCATCTTTTATTTGTTTTTCTGTTACTGCAGGATATCGTGGTAATGAGCTAAAAACATTGGTCAGACCGCATTTTTTCAGCATTTCGTTAATAAAGGTATCTTCTCCTGCCACCATATATGGTTCTTGCCAGATAAAATAGGCGGTTCTGATCTGTAAGTCTTCGACCTGGCCTATATCCAAAGCTATCCGGGAAATAATGTCATTAGCCTCACTTGGCCTGCCTACAAGTTCTCCGATGCCTCTGATCATATCCAGAGCGTCTTCCAGAGTATAAATATCACTGATCCAGACAGGATATTTTTCTTCGAGTTTTTTAATTTCCCCCTTAGCATTTTCTTCTTTATTGGCTATGATTACATCAGGCTGCAACTGATCAATTAATTGAAAATTGACAGATTTTGGTCCGCCGATCCTGGGTTTATGATCACATTTTTCTTTTGGGTGAATACAAAAATCCGTAATGCCGATTATTTCTTCGTCCAGGCCCAGATCGAAAAGCAGTTCCGTTTGTGAGGGAACCAGCGAAATAATTCTACGGGGTGTTTGACTAAAATGGTGTGTTTTCCCTAATTGGTCTGTAAAAAGCTTTTTCATTTTAATAATTCTTTTGGTTACAATCGATTGTAAAGATTAATTATTCGTCAATGTGATCGGTGTCGATTCGTAGCATTAGTTTCGCACGATAGTCAAGCTGGTTTCCATCCGGAAGATTGCTCATTTCTGAACGGAAGACTTATTAGTGTTTATTTTTTGAAAAAATTCATTACTGAATAGATGCAGCCTAAAATTATAAAAAGCCGGGGATTCTCTCTACTATCCAATAACTATATCTGTTGTCAACAAATAGAAATGTCCGGTTTTGTACTGCATAATCCTGAGAGATCACTTGCTTTTGACAACGCTGAAAAATTATCTTTTTCTGCAAGGTGAAAGTGTCACCTTTTTTGCAATGAGAAAATGTCATCCTCCTGGTGTGATATTTTGTGTTGTAAACATGTTTTAATACCCCGCAACGTTACCGGTAAGAACCGCCCTATCTCTGATTGCATGTGTGAGTGGAGTGTGCACATTTTCATCATGTTTGCCAATCCCGAGATTTTCAGCAGCTTCGGTCTGCTGTGTTCCTGAAACTTCTTCCTTTGAGGATTTAAGCTCTCTCTTTTCAATCAGTCCACAGGAGAGTTCTCCCACTGCCGGATGAAAGACATGCTATGATCCATCCACCCACAGGTTTACTGTAACCTTTGCCCTGACAAAGTGTGGTCGATTGCGGGTAGGGCGCAGCTGGATGATCTGTCCATTAACGGAGATGGCGTTGTCATTCTTTACGGTTCTCTGAAAGCGTTTGCACAAGATATTGAGAATATCTGTTTCATGTGGAGGAGATCTCCATGCAGATATCTTATCTTCCGGTTCAACACCGAAGCGCCGGCAATATCTTGGTATAAAGGTTTGATTGAGGTAGATAGTTGCGTCTTGGGCATTGTGGATGCTCCTGAGTCTAAGTTCCGAGACCAGGCGATCCTGGAATGTACCATTTATCCTTTCTCCTCTTCCTCGAGCCTGGGGCGAATGAGCAAAGATTAACCCTATGCCAAGTTCTTTCATGGCTCTTTCAAATTGTGTTGGCTTCTGATCACTTTGAGCAACGTGGATGCCTCCGTGACGTGTGGTGGTAAACTGGGATGCACGATCAAGATAAAAGCCCGCAGGGAGGTCGTATATCCTGCACATTTCAATACATACATGCAAACAACCATCCAGAAAGAGAAGTTTTCTTTCCCTGCCGGAATGTTTTCTCCTTTTGCGATGGTGAGGCTGTTTGCGCACTTTTCCGCCGAAACCCAGAGGGCGAAACCACTGCCTGAGTGTTTCTCTGTTAATCTTAATACCTTCTTCCTCTTCCAAGATTTCTGAAAGATGAGAGAAGTTGAAATCGAAGTAACGCTCCTTTGCCAGTTCAACAACCCTTTCTTTTTTCTCGATCGAAAACGAATGAGATGGCCTGCGCCCCTTATTGCCATGGAGAATGCCTTCAGGACCCTGCCGCGCAGGCGGCACAGGCAGGCGCAGACAGGCAAAATTGGCAAAAGAATTAAAAACAATCACGAAACCACGAAAAAAAAGAAAGTGCGAAATTAAATTTTCTTTTTCGTGTTTTCGTGATAAAAATATATCCTCTTTGTTTCCGGCTTGTTCAGGTTAGGGGTGACATAATCATATTGCATTAACAAAACAACAAAAAATGATTGACATTTAAATTCTCCTGTAGTAGAAGCTCTTCCCATCTTTGTTATGGAGGGTTTTTCTCGAATGATTTGTGGTGCGGTAAGATATTTTTTAAATTTAATCGGCTTGTTGTGCCTTGCACTTGGCCTATACCCACCGCCCATAGTCTTTGGAGAATAGTAAACTAACATAAAACAGTATTTGAAGGCCATGGGTAAAAACTCATGGCCTTTTTATTTTTGCGGTTTCATAAATTTTATTTACAGGGAGGTAAAAAATGACAAAGTCAGACAGAGAAAGAGTTTTTATATTTGACACAACCCTGAGGGACGGGGAACAATCACCGGGGTTCAGTATGAACTCGGATGAAAAACTCAGGTTCGCTCTGCAATTGGAAAAACTGGGGATAGACATTATTGAAGCCGGGTTCCCCGTTGCGTCAGAGGGGGACTTTGAATCGGTTCAACAAATTGCCCGGAAAATCAGGAAACCTCAGATTGCCGCCCTTGCCAGGGCGGATCTTCCGGAAATTGATCAGACGTGGGAATCAATTAAAGAGGCGGCTAACCCAAGGATTCACATATTTTTATCGTCATCCGATATACATCTTAAGCACCAGTTAAAAAAGACGCGGGATCAGGTTTTGAAAGAAGCCTGTGACGCCGTGAAACACGCTTGCGCTTACACAACAAACGTGGAGTTTTCACCCATGGATGCGACAAGAACAGATATGGACTACCTTTGTGATATTGTAGAAGCTGTTATAGCGCACGGGGCGACAACTGTTAATATACCCGATACTGTTGGATACGCGATGCCTGATGAATACGGTGGATTGATTGCTTATCTTTTCGCGAATGTTAAAAATATTAACGATGCAATTGTGTCGGTTCACTGCCATAATGATCTTGGTGTGGCAATTGCCAATTCTCTGTCCGGTCTGAAACAGGGGGCGCGGCAGGTAGAATGTGCGGTAAACGGCATCGGAGAACGGGCAGGGAACGCTTCTCTTGAAGAAGTTGTTATGGCATTGAAAACAAGAAAAGACATCCTGGGATTTCAGACAAATATCAAGACAGAACACATTTACCACACGTCAAGACTATTGACGGATATCACCGGCATTCCTGTTCAGCCGAACAAGGCAATCGTCGGGGCAAATGCATTCGCACATGAATCGGGTATTCACCAGGATGGTCTTATCAAGAAAAAAATAACCTATGAGATTATGACACCGCAAACGGTGGGGGTATCGGAAACAAATATTGTTCTGGGAAAACACTCGGGCCGCCATGCCATAAAGGAACATTTAAGCAACATGGGGTATAATCTCACCAACGATGAGATTGATAAGGTCTTTGCGCGATTCAAAGAACTTGCGGATGTCAAAAAAGAGGTGTTTGATGAAGACCTCGAAGCCATCATATCCGACGATGTATTCAGGAAACCCGATAAATATAAATTGATTTATCTGAATGTCGTCAGCGGTAATGCGGCAATACCTACGGCAACTGTCAGGATGGAAGTCGACGGGGAAACAATGCAGGCTGCGGATTTTGGCGTAGGGCCTATTGATGCAACTTTTACTGTCATCAAAACCATCACAAAAACAAATCATAAACTCCTCAAATATGCAGTAAATGCTATAACGGGAGGAGCAGACGCCCAGGGAGTAGTCACTGTTCAACTGCAATACGACAATCGTGATGTCACGGGTCGCGGCGCAGATCCGGATGTGCTCGTAGCGTCGGCAAAGGCTTACGTGAATGCATTGAACAGACTTGAATCCTTGAAAGTGTATAATCACAAGAAACGTTGAATAGAAAATATGTACCGGATTCCATATTTCGAAAACTGTTTGACTTCTTTTTACTTTTGGCATATACGCTAAATATACGTTAGGATAATCAAGATGTTAGAGTAGAGCCGGAATGATTTAATGTCGATTTTCCCATTTTCTGCTGTCAACCTCTATCCACAGGTGCGAGATTATAGAAGTCGAGCTGACGGGTTGAAAAGCCGGATTGATTAAGTTGAAAACACGTTCGAGGAGATCAAATATGCCAATGACAATTACAGAGAAAATATTAGCGTTTCATGCCGGAGTGGATCAAGTTTCTCCTGGAGATTTGATAGAGGTAAAGGTTGACATGGCCCTTGCCAACGATATTACAGCTCCTCTTGCAATTAAGACATTCAGAGAAATAGGAACGGAAAAGGTCTTCGATAATGAAAAAATAGCGCTGGTGGCTGATCATTTCGTGCCGAACAAAGACATCCCATCTGCTGAGCAGGTAAAACTGATGCGCAAATTTGCAAATGAGCACGAGATTAAAAATTATTTCGAGGGGGGTGAATCAGGCATCGAACATGTGATACTCCCCGAGAAAGGACTTGTCTTGCCCGGTCAGATTGTTGTCGGCGCCGATAGCCACACATGTACATATGGAGCTTTGGGTGCATTTTCCACGGGGGTTGGGAGCACCGACCTGGGAGCGGTAATGGCAACTGGTGAAATATGGTTAAAAGTCCCGCCAACCATAAAGATAGAGTATGAAGGCAATCTTCTGCCCGGTGTAAGGGGGAAGGACTTAATTCTTTACACTATAGGTCTGCTGGGCGTTGAAGGCGCTCTTTATTCCGCTCTTCAATTTTCAGGTAAAGTAATCGAGGGGCTTCCAATGTCCGGAAGATTCACGATGGCAAATATGGCTATTGAAGCCGGGGGGAAATCGGGAATAATTGAACCGGATGAGGTAACCCTGGCCTATGTTGCTGAACGATCTGCTTCAGAACTCTTAATTTTAAGGGGAGATCCGGATGCCCGGTATGAAAAAACAGTAAAGATAACGGCGGATGAAATTAAACCACAGGTTGCTTTTCCACATTCTCCCGCAAATGTTCATCCCGTTTCGGAGGTGGGCGATATCCCCCTCGATCAGGTATTTATTGGGTCTTGCACCAATGGCTGGCTGGAAGACTTACGTGATGCGGCAAATATTTTACAAGGAAAAAAAATCGCCCGTGGCTTAAGACTTATAGTTATACCCGGATCACCCTGGATATACAAAAGAGCAATACAGGAAGGAATCATTGAAACATTCCTTGACGCAGGTGCCGTGATTGGTCCTCCCTGCTGCGGGCCTTGTCTGGGAGGACATCTTGGAGTGCTTGCTGGAGGCGAGAGAGCAATATCCACAACTAACAGAAATTTTATAGGAAGGATGGGACATCCAAAGAGTGAGGTATATCTGTCCAATCCTCTGGTAGCAGCCGCATCTGCTATTACTGGGAAGATTACCGCATCTGACGAGATTTGATCTTACCTGCTATAGGTCTTGCTTTTTTTTCAGAGAATAATCATGTGTAGTGAGCAGACCGTCAAAATATCCATTTATTTATAAGAGGGAGACTTGACATAAAATGAAATTTCAAGGAAAAGTCTGGAAATTTGGAGATAACATAGATACCGATCTGATTATTCCAGCAAGATATCTCAATATTTCAGATGGTTCTGAATTAGCAAAGAGCTGTTTTATTGATATCAGGCCGGACTTTGCGGAAGGTGTTTCATACGGTGATATTCTTGTTGCAGGTAGAAATTTTGGCTGTGGTTCATCACGTGAGCACGCACCGCTCGCCATAAAAAAGGCAGGTATCAGCATAGTTATTGCCAAAAGTTTTGCGAGGATATTTTATCGAAATGCATTTAACATAGGATTGCCAATCATTGAATCGGAAGGTGCGGTTGAGGGATTGTCAGAAGGAGAAGAGGCTGCAGTTGATCTTGCAAACGGAAACATTGAGAGCATCGACAATGGAACAATTTTTTCAACACATCCGATCCCGGGGTTCATGAGAGAATTGATAAGCGCCGGCGGATTGGTGAACTATATCAGGAGCAGTAAAATAAACATTTAGAGTCTTTATTTTCAATAACTGCGATTTTCGCACAAATGCGATATTTGCGCCTCAAAAATAATCCCTCAATCACATTTGTGAAATAGTATCATGCCTCTTTGTATCAACAACCAGAAAGTTCATGTTAGCTAAATTGCAACAGTGCGCTTTTGATCTCTATCTGACAACTTTTCATATTGCATCAACAATGTAAAAATATCTCTTGACAAATCGAATTTCAAGGACTAGATATTTGCGCTTTCATGAACGATGGATCCCTGTCTGGCGTGAAATCGCCAAATGAGGGATTTTTTATTTTCAGATACAGACAATGACGAAACAAATGCAATTGTAAGGACCTGAGGAAGCTTTACCATGAAAAATGATGTCCATAAAGTTAGAAACATCGGTATCAGCGCGCATATAGATTCGGGAAAGACCACACTTACTGAGAGGATTTTATTTTATACTAAACGTATACATGCCATCCATGATGTCAAAGGAAAAGATGGCGTCGGCGCAACCATGGATTCCATGGAACTTGAAAAGGAACGTGGCATTACCATCGCTTCGGCAGCCACGTTTTGTGAATGGCATGGTCATGAAATAAATATTATCGATACCCCCGGTCATGTTGATTTTACCGTAGAGGTTGAACGATCCCTCAGAGTTCTCGACGGCGCCATACTTGTCCTCTGTTCAGTAGGTGGGGTTCAGTCCCAGTCTATTACGGTTGACCAGCAGATGAAACGGTATAAAGTTCCCTGTATTGCTTTTATCAACAAATGCGACCGGAGCGGGGCAAACCCCGATCGTGTAATCTCTCAACTTAAATCAAAGCTGGGACACAACGCCGTGGCCATGCAAATACCCATCGGACTTGGAATTGATTTCAGGGGCGTTATTGATCTTGTCACCATGAAGGCTATCTATTTCGATGGAGATAACGGAGAAAACATTCGTATCGAAAGCATACAGGAATCTTTACTGGAGAAAGCCACGGCAAAACGAGAAGAATTGATCGATGCCGCGTCAATGTTTTCAGACGAACTGACAGAGGCTATCCTCGAAGAAAAGGAGATTTCTGAAGATCTGATCCTGGATGCCGTACGCAGAGGAACATTAACCCGCAAAATAACACCTGTCTTTATGGGTTCGGCTTACAAAAATAAAGGTGTGCAACCCCTTCTTGATGCGGTTACAAAATTGCTTCCATGTCCCGCTGAAGTGAAGAACGAGGCCCTTGACATGGACAATAACGAAACTCCTGTTACCCTGTCCGGTGATTCGGACAAACCCATTGTTGCCCTTGCCTTTAAACTGGAAGACGGACCCTACGGCCAGCTTACCTACATTCGCAACTATCAGGGAACTCTTGCAAGGGGTTCAATAATCGTAAATACACGCAATGGGAAAAAGGTCAAGGTTGGTCGTGTTGTCCGCATGCATGCGGATCAGATGGAAGACATCGAGGCCATCCCCGCAGGATATATCGGAGCCCTTTTCGGGATCGATTGCGCGTCAGGAGACACCTTTGTCTCCCCGGGTATCAATCTGACTATGACATCCATGTTCGTGCCTGATCCGGTTATCTCTCTTGCTATAGTTCCGAAAGACAACAAAGCCCAGATTAACATGTCCAAGGCTTTGAACAGATTTACAAAGGAGGACCCCACATTCAAAACTTTTGTTGACAATGAAACGAATGAAACTATTATCGAAGGCATGGGGGAACTTCACCTTGAAGTGTATGTTGAAAGAATGAGACGCGAGTACGGAGCCGAGGTCACAACAGGTCATCCCCGTGTTGCTTACAGGGAAACGATTACCCGGAGGGCCGAGTTCGACTACACACATAAAAAACAAACCGGCGGTGCAGGACAGTATGGTCGTGTAGCCGGTTACATTGAGCCAGCCGCTGAAGGAGATTTTATCTTCGAAAACAGGATAACCGGAGGCTCTATTCCTACACAGTTTATTTCCGCATGTGAAAAAGGTTTTAAAGCATGCCTGACAAAGGGTCCGAAAATGGGATTCCCAGTGACAGGAATTAAAATTGTGATCAATGACGGGGCATCTCACTCCGTTGATTCTTCAGAAATGGCATTTCAGGCGGCAGCACGCGGCGCGTTTCTGCAAGGATATGCAAAAGCCAAGGCGGTTATTCATGAGCCCATCATGAAAGTAGTCGTGGAAACACCGACTGAGTTTCAAGGCGCTGTTATGGGACTTTTGAACCAGCGCAGAGGAATGATTGTCGGTTCCCAGGATGAAGGTCATATGAGTGTAATTGAGTCACAGGTTCCCCTTGCCGAAATGTTTGGCTTTTCAACGGTATTGAGGTCATCATCACAGGGACAGGCCCAGTTTACAATGGAATTTGCGCTTTACAGGCCGGTGCCTCAATCGATAGCGGAGGAATTAATAGAAACTGCTGCAAAACAAAAAAGAAGTCGCACAATGAATTGATTTAACAAAAATAAAACGTAACCGTTCACAGGTTCATGGTTCAGCGTTAAGGACAAAGGCAGCATTAAAGACCTGAAACCCTCGTCAAAAATGCTCATTTTCGCAAATAATTGCCGATTTGTCTCCAGATTTTGTTTCAGGCCTGACGAAGCTGACGCTTTTCCCGTAAATACGCATCCCAAATGCAGTCCGGGGACAAGAATGGAACCTTGAACCCTTGAACCCGTGAACGGTTACAATAAAACATCAAACTTCAAAAATCATTAACCTTAAAGACGGGACAATCACTATGCTAAAAAAAGACCTTATTCTTAAAAACCCCCTAAGTCTTCTGGGGTGTGAAACTGAAGATATCGTCCACGAAGGAGGATTCGGCGCGGTGCTTTCACGCGCCGGAGTCGGTAAAACAGCTTTTCTGGTACAGCTTGCCATAAACTCCATGCTGCGGAGTAAAAACGTTCTCCATATCAGCCTGAATGACCCGGTAAAAAAAGTTGGCCTCTGGTATAAAGAACTATTTCATAATCTTGCGGAACAACACAGTCCGGCAGAGATAAAACAGCTTTGGGAGGATATACTTCCCCATAGATTTATTATGACATTCAAAGTCGAAGGCTTCAGCGTACCCAGACTTGGAGAAAGGATTACTGACCTTACGGAACAGAACATATTTCATCCCCGGATGATTATTATTGATGGGTTCCGTTTCAACGAATCAACACGAAAGCCCCTCATCGATTTGAAAGGTCTGGCAGAAAAGCACGAGTTTAATGTCTGGTTTACCGTTACCACACACCGCAATGAAGAACCCGAACCGGACGGTATGCCGATTTCCTTTTCACTTGTTGAAGAACTTTTTGATGCAGTTCTCAAGCTCTGGCCCGAAGGAGCAGAAACACACATAAAAATACTAAAGGGTATTTCCGCCGATAACTCCTCACTGCTCCTGGATTCTTCTACAATGCTGGTAAAAGATAAGAACTAATTTACATGTTCCTCTTTTGCTGTGCTTTGCCCGCACTCTTTTCCGTACGTGAATAAAAATCGGAGATATGTGAAGTATTTCATACCATAATCATGAACCATCTCATTTTGTTTTTCACTATACCTCAGCATATATTAACCAAAAGAAAAATGAGTCTGTTGATTCGTGGGGATTTTATATGTCTGCAATCTGCCTGATCATAATCGATTTCACAAAGCAAGATATTTGAAAGGAAACAGGTCATGACTCTTTCTAAAAATAAGATTAGTTTCAGCATTTTTTCTATCTTGTTTTTGTTTTTTCTGCATGGATGTGTTCAAACATTATCATTAATAACCATACCCGTTACCGTAGCCCAACTCGGCGCGACGGCATATCAATCAATTGAAAAAGCAGATATCGATGCTGCGGTAACTTCGGGGGTTACTAAAAAGGAACTGAACAAAATTCAAAATGTTGCGATATTTTTGGGACAGGAAAACACGGAACCACCATTTGGAAGGATAGGTGATCTCGGAGCCGTAGTAGGAGACAACCTGTGCGTAGAATTAACTAAATTGGGATTCAAGGTATATGAGGGAAGTAAATTAAGAAAATTGACCAAAGCAGGTTACAGCACGAAAAAAATTGCTAACGCAGGGAAAAAATTAGGAGCACAGGCAATTGTCACCGGCAATATTACGGCTGGTCAGAATCGTTCATTCGGTATGCTTGGGATAGGCAGAATGAATACAGTTGTTCAAAGTGTCTCAATGAAAATTATAGGTGTTAGAAAAGCTAATACATTAATGATCATTACGATCAATTATAAAATCGGACAAAACCCGCGAGTTGCGGCAGAGGGCATGGCAATGGTCTTAAAGACAAAACTGGAAGACCCGACTCTGAATGTTGAGGAACTGTTTAAGAAAGAGAAAATAGGATAATTCAGTATTGGCAATCTCGTAAAAAGTCATCCACCAAGTCATTGCAAGGAGCGCAGCGACGAAGCAATCTATTAAATACAAGTAGTTATAGTTATTCGAAGATTACGGGTTCCCTTAAAATGGCTTTTCTTGCTGCAGCGGCACACCGCGCTACATCCGGATGAGTATCTTTGAGCGAAGCAATCTGACGCAGGTTATCCGCTGTCCGCGAGATAAGCATAGCGAGATCACCATCAGCTATCTTCAATTTATTGACAATCCGCGCCCAATCGACATTTCCGGCCCACTTGTAAATAGCTACAGAAGCCCAGAATGGGAGGGGATTTACATCGAATCCCGCATCTTTCATCCGTTGTGATATTGGGGCGACGGTTGAGATAATTTTATCACAAGCTGCCAGAAGTTTTTTTGATTGCTCACTTCGTTTTAAAGCAATGTTTGCATCTCTGTCATAAACAAACGGAGCAACAACGGCTGCGAGGAGAGCCTCATTTCTTTTCGGAAAAGCATCATTTGTCAAACATTCGGCGATAAGCAGTGGCTGGTCCAGTCTTAACTGTGATGTCCACATCCCCTTTTCTGTAAGACGATTGTTACAATTTACGAACCCTTCCGCCTTCAAGAAATTTAAATGTCTCTGAAAATCTTCCCATAAATCCGTTCTTATCTTTTTCTTCATTCGTTCTTTCTGCTGGTAATTGGCGAGAGATCTTTCGAAAATGGCTCTGATATCTTCCGGTGTGTGTGAGAGGAGAAGATTCAATGCCATGGAAAAATCATTTCGAATCCGGCTCACTATTTTTTCCGGTTTCATAAATAAGAGGTTTCTAATGTGTAATATGTCCATATACTTTTGTGGAATAGTAAGCATAAAACCGATATTATCCTGTCCCCGTCTTCCTGCTCTGCCCGTCATCTGGTGAAATTCTACGGCGTTCAGGGGCAGGAACTCACGGCCGTTGAACTGATCCGAATTGAGCAGTACAACCGATCTTGCGGGAAAATTAACTCCCGCCGCCACGGTTGATGTGGCAAATACGACATCGAGATGGCCTTTCTTCATCATTGTTTCAACCATGAACTTCCAGGCCGGTAGTTGCCCGCCGTGATGAGCACCCACCCGGCAGCGGCGGAGACTTTGAAGTTGTTCATGATCCTCAAGATAGGGGAAATGATCGAGAATTGCCCGGAGATTTTCGTTAAAGGATTCTTTATCGGTCCGGCCTGGAGTGGTTTTAACAAGATTTACGGCGACATTGCATTCACCCCTTGATTTGAGAAAAAATATTGCCGGGAGAAGCTTGAATTTTCTCAACACCCCGATAATTTCATCAAAAGGAGGGAGTTTATTGCCATGTCGATAGATGTTTGGCCTGTTTCCCAGAAAGGAAACAACTTTCTTGAATATCTTTTTTCCGGTCAGAAGGGGCATAATAATTCCTGACGGGTGGAGAAAAAGAGGATAAAGTGGGACAGGCCGCCTGTCTTCTTTTATCACAATACATTCCCTGCCCCTGATGGAATTCAGCCAGCCGGCGATTTCCCGGCCGTTTCCAACAGTTGCCGACAGGAGCAGTAAATTTATCCTTGCGGGAAGATAGATCATGATCTCTTCCCAGACAACCCCTCTGTCTTCGTCTCCCAGAAAATGTGCCTCATCGAGAATGACCAGATCATAGCCGAGGCTTTCTCCTTTGTGCATTGCATCATAAAGCTGGTTTCTCAGAATTTCCGTTGTGCCGACTATGATGGGAGCTTCCGTGTTATCCTTTGTATCCCCTGTGAGAATCCCCACATTGCCGCGCCCGAAGCTTTCGCCAAACTCCACCCATTTGGAATTGGTCAAAGCTTTCAGAGGTGACGCGTACCAGCATCGGCCACCTTTTCGAAACACATCTGAAATTGCCTCCTTGGCAATCCAGGTTTTCCCAGCGCCTGTTGGCGCTATAACAAGACAGTCCGTTTTTTTGATAGATTCGAGTGCGTGTACCTGGAATGGATCGGGTGTAAATGGCACTGAAGGCGGTTTTCCAATATGAGAAAATATCTCTTTCAATTCAGGTTCGGCCCCGGGCCCCATCCTGAAAGACTTTTTACCGGGAGATCTTGTCTTTATTCTTCCGCCGGACCTCTTCCCTTGATATCGCCGCCTTTTGATTGTCCGGGGGGGAGTGTGATTTTTTAAAACCTGGGACATCTGATAACCCTTCCATTACGGACAAATAAGCTTGATGGCTTCGTAAAAAGCTCTGCTATGCCATCTTATTTGTCTATACGATGAAACAACTACCACAGTTTGTCGGCATCGTAAAGAATGATAGCGCAGATATCTTTTGAAATTGACAAAAACAGACATTGGTATTAAGTATCATTCAAATTTAAAACCTATAAATATTTATGAGTGCGGAGTTATCAAAAGCGATATGGGAAAAGGGGGGGAAAAGAGCGGGATATTCTGGGGATGGTTTGTTGTTGCCGGAGTTTTCATAATACTAAGCGCCAGTTACGGCTCCAGGTATTGCTTTGGTGTCTTTGTCAGGCCCATGTTTGTCGAATACCAGTGGTCCATGACTATTATTTCATTTGGCGCTTCCATTAACCTCTTTATGTATGCCGTAGGGGGAATTTTATCCGGATGGCTCCTCGATAGAATGGCGCCCAGATGGATCATGACATTCGGGGCGGTTATTGCAGCAATCGGCTTTGTAATGGTGAGCTTTATTCAGACGCCGCTTCAGTTCTATCTTTCTTATGGAGTTTTATGCGGCCTTGGATCCGCGGGGGTTGGTGTGGTTGTGGGCAGTTCTTCCGTGGGAAAATGGTTTATCAGGAAGAGGGGGGTTGCCGTGGGCATTGCCTCAATGGGAATAGGGGTGGGGACTATGATACTGACCCCGGTGGCAGGTTATATTGTCAAGAATTATGATTGGCGGAACGGATTTATCTTTTTTGGGATTCTGATTCTTATTGTGGGTGTTTTCCTTTCGCAAGTCTTTATGGGTAAAGCAAATCCAGAGTTATATGGCCTTTCGCCGGATGGTGAAAAGGTCCAAAAGGATCAAGAATGGCCCATGTCTGAAACCGGTATTGACTCTAAAGTTTCTCTCGCGCCTGTTTTAACGAATTCCCGCTTCTGGATCCTGGCTATCTGCTTCAGTCTTGCCGTTGTGGCACAGATGATGGCGTTCGTTCATCAGGTAACCTATGCCATTAGTAATAATATCGACAAAATTGCTGCAGCTTCGTCTATAGGTGTTATTGGAATTGCCAGTATCTTCGGAAGATTTTTCTTCGGGTGGTTCAGTGACCGTATCCAAGATGCCAAGTATTCCGCGTCCCTGGGTTTTTTCATCATGGCGGCAGGGATGTTCATCCTGTTGAAGGCGACTACTGCTAAGCTGCTGGTTGTTTATGCCCTTGTTTTCGGATTCGGCTATGGTTGTCTGGCTCCTATGATGCCCATTCTCCTTGCAGATCGATTCGGTCGATACGTTCTTGGGTCGGCCTACGGATGGCTTACTTTTTTTGTGGCTGGTTTTGGAGGAAGTCTCGGCCCTGTTCTTGGTGGGTTCATATACGATAAATTTGGATCATATGCCGGCGCTTGGCTGTTTGATGCAGTTATGCTGCTTGCTGTTGCCCTCGTTATGTTGACTCTTAAGGGAAATGGAGAACAGGGTGGCGTTCCGCATGGGCCAGATATGAAGATAGGTTTTAATCCACAGATATCCCCGTAGCATCTGCCGGAGCTACAGGGAATGGTATTTTTTGTGAAGCGAGAAAAATTACAGGTCTACTGGTGGGCCGTGCGAGAATCGAACTCGCGACCAACGGATTAAAAGTCCGCTGCTCTACCAGCTGAGCTAACGGCCCTCCTGCCTAACATGGAAACCAGCATGTCTAACAAGAAGCGCCTTGTATTGTCAAGCAAAAAATATTGAATTGAAACGGGTGTAGTTGTTAAAATTTGTTCATTGTAGTAAACGGGCATAGATTTCATAGATCATTTTTAACAACATTTTGTTGCGAACTTTGAAAAATAATGACAAATTACAAAGCACAAAATTAAAATGAATGTCAAATGCCAAAAAAATTTGATATTTAGTCATTTGGATTTTAACATTTAGTCCTTTAATTGTAATATTCTTGCCTGCCTGTGCGGTGCACCTGTCTGCGTCGCAAACGCGACAGGCAGGCGCAGA
>JAGGSD010000012.1 GCA_021159265.1 Syntrophobacterales bacterium
TGAATATTAGAAATTCGGATTTGTTTCGCATTTAGTGCTTCGAATTTCGAATTTTCAGTTTATCTGGGTTAGGAGGAAGAATTGAAAATAACAAGCGAAGGAGTTGATCATGTGGCGCATTTAGCCATGCTCAACTTGAGAGAAGATGAAAAAGACAAATTTACGGCTCAGCTTAATGATGTGTTTTTATATATGGAAATGCTGAATAAAGTTGATACAGCCGGGGTCGAACCGATGACGCATGCAATTTCCCTGAACAATGCCTTCAGGGATGACGCGGTCAAGGAATCTATTGGTGATGAGAAGGCTCTGGCTAATGCGCCTGATAAAATGGGAAACTGTTTCAGAGTTCCTAAAGTAATTGAATAGGAAGCGTTCAGCGTTTGCCCGGCTTGTCCATTGTATCAGAAATATTCGGCGTAGAGCCCGTTCCCCGAACGGGCTTGTATAATGTCGCGAGAAAGCAGTAGATTTGGTTTTTAATGAGTGCTTAAAGCAAGAGGTAAAAATGGAACTTAACCAGTTAACAATTCACGAATTGAAGGAAAAATTGAAAGAAGGCAAGACCACCTCAGTTGAAATTACCGAGTCGGTATTTAAGAGGATAGAAGACGTTGAAGACAAGGTTCACTCCTTTATTACCCTTATGAAAGACTCAGCTTTTGACGAGGCCGAAAAAGCGGACAAGGCTATACGAGAGGAGAATAATATCGGTCTCCTAACCGGTATTCCTGTTGCTGTGAAGGATTTGTTGTGTACAAAAGGGGTAAAAACGACGTGCGGATCTCATATCCTTGAGAATTTTGTTCCACCATATGATGCCACAGTAGTTAAAAAATTGAAAGAAGCAGGAGCCGTCATAGTGGGAAAAACTAATATGGATGAGTTTGCCATGGGTTCCTCAACGGAAACGTCGTATTTTGGAATTACGAAAAATCCCTGGGATCTGGGAAAGATACCGGGAGGTTCGAGCGGCGGCTCGGCCGCCGCGGTTGTTGCCGATGAATGTATAGCGTCTATTGGTTCTGATACAGGCGGATCCATAAGACAGCCTGCCGCCCTGTGCGGTGTTGTGGGATTAAAACCTACCTACGGGAGAGTTTCCCGATTCGGCCTGGTTGCTTTCGCGTCCTCTCTGGACCAGATCGGGCCTTTCAGTAAGGATGTGGAAGACTGTGCCACCATGATGAATGTTATTGCCGGATATGACCCGAATGAATCCACATCGGTTTCTGCCGATGTCCCGGATTATACCAGGTATATTTCAAAGGATATAGAAGGCTGGACCGTGGGTATTCCCAGGGAATACTTTATAGAGGGTATTGATTCTGAAGTTCTGGATGCAGTGGAAGGCGCAATTGAAGAAGTAAAAAGAATGGGAGGAAAAACTGTTGAAATTTCACTTCCCCACACGGAATATTGTGTTGCCACATATTATGTTATAGCGCCTTCGGAAGCGAGTTCGAATCTTGCCCGCTATGACGGTGTAAGGTACGGCTTCAGGTCGCAAGATGGAAGAGACCTCCTCGATATGTATAAAACGTCTCGTTCCGCCGGTTTCGGAGCAGAGGTAAAGAGGAGAATCATGATCGGAACCCACGCTCTCTCTTCCGGATATTACGATGCTTATTACAAAAAAGCGTCCCAGGTGCGGGCACTGATAAGAAATGATTTTGATGAGGCTTTCAAAAGGTGTGATGTTATTTTGACCCCCGCAACACCAACACCTGCGTTCAATATTGGTGAAAAGATGGATGATCCGCTTCAGATGTACCTTTGCGATATATTCACATTGTCGGCCAACCTGGCTGGTATCCCGGGAATTTCAATACCCTGCGGCTACACAAATAGCGGTCTTCCCATAGGGCTACAGCTCCTGGCGAAACACTTCGAAGAGGGAAAGCTGATTCAGATGGCTTCCGCATATGAGAAAAGTTCAAAAATTGAAAAAAGGAGACCTGATTTATAATGGAATACGAACCTGTTATAGGGCTTGAAGTTCACGCCCAGCTCCTTACGAAAACGAAGATATTCTGCGGTTGCTCCGCGAAGTTTGGTTCAGCGCCGAACAATAACACCTGTCCCATTTGCCTTGGCATGCCCGGGGTGCTTCCCGTAATGAATAAAAAGGTTGTGGAATACACCATAAAAATGGCTGTAGCAACCCACTGCCGGATCAACAAGAATAATAACTTCGCCAGAAAAAACTATTTCTATCCTGATCTGCCAAAGGGCTATCAGATATCCCAGTATGCATATCCCCTCGCGGAAGGGGGGTATGTTGATGTGGAAATCAACGGGGCTAAGAAAAGGATTGGCATTACGAGGATTCACATGGAAGAAGATGCAGGGAAACTTATCCATGACGAAAACAATCCTTCGAGTTACGTGGATCTTAATCGTGCCGGAGTTCCTCTTATAGAAATTGTCAGCGAACCCGATATGAGGAGCCCGGAAGAAGGCATTGGCTATTTGCGTAGACTCCATGAAATCCTCGTCTATCTGGAAATTTGTGACGGCAATATGGAGGAGGGAAGTTTCCGCTGCGATGCCAACATTTCTTTAAGGCCAAAGGGGGAGGATGAATTCGGAATAAGGACGGAATTGAAGAATATGAATTCCTTCAGAAATGTCCAGCGTGCCCTCCAATATGAGATTAAAAGGCAGCAATATGTCCTGGAAAGCGGTGGGAAAGTGATACAGGAGACCAGACTGTGGGACGATTCCCAGGGTGTAACACATTCTATGAGGGGTAAAGAAGAAGCTCATGACTATCGCTATTTCCCCGATCCCGATCTTGTTCCCCTTATGATTTCGGAAGAGTGGATAAAAGAAGTAGAAAAAACACTTCCCGAACTTCCTTTGAGAAAGAGAGAACGTTTTGTCAGAGAGTATGGCATACCTCCTTATGATGCCGGTGTCTTAACCGCGAGCCGTGACCTTGCCGATTTTTATGAGAAAACAGTAAAATATTCGGGAAAACCCAAGATAGCAAGTAACTGGATTATGGGCGATGTCCTGGGGTATCTAAAAGAGGACAAAAAAGAAATAAAAGACAGTCCTGTTACGCCTGAGGCGCTTGGAGACGTGATCAACCTGATAGAAGATGGAACGATCAGTGGGAAAATTGCCAAGGAAGTTTTCGAGGAAGTATGGAAAACGGGTAAGGATCCGAAGAAAGTTATAGAAGAAAAAGGACTTGTGCAAATCACCGATGCCGGTGCTCTGGAAACGGCTATAGAAGAAGTTTTAAAAAGCAGCCCCGCCCAATTGGAACAGTATAAACAGGGAAAAGAAAAACTGTTCGGATATTTTGTTGGCCAGGTGATGAAGGCAACAAAAGGAAAAGCCAATCCGAAGCTTGTCAATGAGATCCTGAGAAAGAAGCTTTCTGAGTGACGATAAGAACACTTTACTGGGAAAATGATACCGTTGTCATGATCGACCAGAATGCCCTCCCCCACGAGGAAAGATATCTCGTCTGCAAAAACTACAGAGAAGTTATTACTGCCATCAATGACATGACAATCAGGGGCGCTCCTGCCATAGGGGTTGCCGCAGCCATGGGTATTGCCCTCGGTGTACTGAATCTTCCTGCAAAATCCCGGGGAGAATGCCTGCAAGATGATTTTTACAGGATTTGCGATGAGTTTTCCGGAACTCGTCCAACGGCAGTCAATCTTTTCTGGGCCATAGAGCGCATAAAATCATGTTTTGAGAACGTCCTGAGATCTGGGACAAGTGATATTAAAAATGCCCTGGTAGAAGAGGCGATTCATATATGTGAAGAAGATATCGGCATAAACAGGCAGATAGGGATATACGGTAGAAATCTGATCAAAAACAGTGATACCATACTGACTCACTGTAATGCCGGTGCTCTTGCCACGGCCGGCTACGGCACTGCCCTTGGAGTTATCAGGGCTGCCCGTGAGGAGGGAAAGGAACTCCATGTTTTTGTGGATGAAACCAGACCTGTTCTTCAGGGCGCAAGACTGACGGCGTGGGAAATGAAAAAAGAAAATATTCCAGTTACGGTAATAACCGACAATATGGCCGGATTTGTTATGAAGCAGGGAAAGATCAATCTGGTAATCGTGGGTGCGGATCGCATTGCCTCCAACGGCGATGCCGCTAATAAGATAGGTACCTATTCACTTGCCGTACTCGCTCGTGAAAATAATATTCCTTTTTATATAGCCGCTCCTTTGTCAACGATCGATATGGCTATAAAAAGTGGTGAAGAGATTCCTATTGAGGAACGCGATGAAGATGAAATTACGAATTTTCATGGTGTAAAAACAGCGCCGGAAGGAGTGGCAGTTTACAACCCGGCTTTCGATGTAACCCCAAACCGGTACATATCGGCCATTATTACCGAGGCTGGAATTGTCACCACACCCTTTGAAGAGGGAATCAGGAAATTTTTCAGTAAATAACTTAATAATGAAAAAACTTCTCCTTTTTGATTTTGATGGTGTCATTGTCGATTCACTGGAATTATATGAAGAGATGACAAGACGCTGTTTTGAAAAAATCGGCAAACCAATTATAAAAAATCACGAAGATTTTTTGAATCTTTTCGATGATAATTTTTACGAGGCCCTTCGGAAGAGAGGCGTTGACGCTGATGAATTCAACAATGCAGCCGGGCTTATTGCACCCTATGCTGACTATAGCAAAGTTGCTCCCTTTAAAGGTTTGATGCCCGCACTGAGGGAACTCGATAAGAATAATATACTGCTCATTATTTCATCCAATTCCCTTTATGCTATTGAATTCATACTGTCGAAGATTAATTTTAACGGCTCTTTCGATAAGATTCTGGGCGCTGATTTTATGCTGAGCAAGATTGATAAAATAAACTACGCTGTGGAAAAGTGGGAGATTCCGAAGGACAGGACATATTTTATCGGAGATACAACCGGGGATATAAAGGAGGCAAAAGAAGCAGGTGTGAAAGCCGTTGCCGTAACCTGGGGCTGGCATACTAAAGAGAGGCTCAAAGAAGAGTTCCCCGATTACCTGATTGATTCTCCTCACGAACTTTTAAATATTTAAATGCGTTTCCCCAGTGTTGTGCCAAAAAAGCTATCCAGTAACTTTTGTCACGATACGAATTGGCTAGGAGATTATTCGAGAATAACTTCGTCGCAAGGCAGACACAGAGATTGCAGAAAATAATCATTTTTGTATGGAAACTAAACAATAAAGGGTTTGCCTTTCATGAGGCAAACCCTTTGGTTAGAATATGTACGGGCGTTAAGCCGGTAAGAGCAATAACCCCAGAATAAAAACAACCGCACTCGTAACCAATACCACCATCGTGTAACCCACAATATCCCGGGCTCTCAGACGTGTAATCCCCAGTAGTGCCAGCGCCCAGAAGGGTTGCAGCATGTTCGTCCATTGATCTCCATAGGCAATAGCCATAACGGTTTTTGGTATGGAGAAATGGAGTGCCTGAGCGGCCTGTACCATAACAGGTCCCTGAACCGCCATCTGACCACCACCGGAAGGTACAAACAGGTTTACAAGGCCGGCGCTAAGAAACGCAAATACCGGGTAGGTAGTAGTATTTGAAACAGCCACAAACCAGCCGGCAATGACGGCAACGAGACCGGAAAATTTCATCATTCCCATGATACCCGCGTAAAACGGGAACTGAATGATGATTCCGGAACAGGCTTTAGTTCCCTCGCTTACTGCCTTGATATAATTAATAGGGGTACGCTGTAAAATTATTCCTACAAAGAGGAAGGTAAAGTTAACGATATTCAGATTCAGCTTGAATCCTTTCGTACCAAAATACCAGAATATGTATGCTAACCCCATCAGACCAATGATCCATGTAATAGTCTGACTGTTTTCTATCTTATCCGCGATGACCATCTCTTCTTTTGAAAGGGCATTAACCTTTTCCTCCTCCACTAGTCCAAGATCGACATCGGTAATTGTTACTATATCTTCTTTATTTTTGGGAGACATCATCATCATTGTCAAAGGTATAACAGCAAGAAGGACAAGTGTCACAACAATATTCAAGGGGCTGAAAAGGGTTTGACTGGTGGGAATTATTCCTATGTCCTTCATCAAAAAGTGACCTTTTGTAGCCACCAAAAGCGGAGCCGATGCCGATAACCCGCCATGCCACGTCAGAAATCCCGCATAACCTGCCGCACCCAGGAGAGGATAATGCATCGGAATATTCCTCAAATGACCGCTACGTCCAACCTCACGGGCCATTAAAGCTCCAACTATAATACCCAATCCCCAGTTAACCCAGGAAGCAATTGCCGCAGTTAAAGCCACCAAGAAGATCGCGCCGGTTTGATGGGACGGTATGGCGGCAAGCTTTTCAATTCCCTTTCTTACGATAGGAGAAGTCGCCAAAGCGTGACCGGTTACCAGAATCAAGCACATCTGCATACCGAATTTCAGGAGTACCCAGAAACCTTTATACCAGTACTGGACCATTTCAAAGGGGCCGCTCTTGGTAAGACTCAATCCTAAAATATAAGTAAGAAAAGTTAATAGAATAGCAAACAACATGGGATCAGGCATCCATTTACGTGCCCACCTGTCAAAGACATTTCCCATTGCTCTAATCATAATTTTCCCTCCTTTCAAGCTTACAACAATAAGATAAAGATAAAATGTAAAGCAAAATAACCTCATAGGAAAATCTTTTTAAAATACATCACCTCCTTTGCTGTTTAATGTGACAAAGCCGCAAGGGTAAAAGGATTAGAAATTAAGGGATAATCTTGAAATTTGACCTTCATTCCCTTAGCCCTTAGCCTTTTGTTGTTGATACCAACATCCGCACGAAAAAACGCAGTTGCTGAGAACAAACACTAATTTATGCATATCAAAGAATAAGAATTAGTCAAGGATAAATAAGGAGTACGCATGACTACGTCATTTTCAGCCGTAAGTAACAATAATCGATGCACAACAATTAAATAATAATGATTTTTTAGTTTTAAGTATTGTACAAGGTGGCATGACAAATGCTGCCTTATCAACCAACTTAAATATCCAGGAGTTCCCTTTCCATGCTGTAACAGTACGGCCTGTTACACGCCTGGAACCTCTGGATCTGCAAGGAAAAGCAGTCACGCATGCCCAAAGAAAGTTAGCCCGGGTCCTTGTGGAAGATAAACATGCTGATTATTGCTTTACCGTCAAGGATAATCAGCCAACCCTCAAAGATGACATTGCCTTTCTCTTCGTAAATAAAGATTTTTCCCCTGAGCACGAAACATGTGAGAAAACCCACGGGCGTTTGGAGATTCGTAAGATCTGGACCAGCACCGGCATTAATGATTATGTAGACTTTCTGCATTACGGCCGGGTCGTCTGTCTGCATCGCCATACTGAACATCTCAAGTCGGGCAAAATAAGCTCTGAGACGGTTTACCTTATCAGCAGTCTGTCATCTGAGAAGGCATCACCCGCACAACTGCCTGATATCAATAGAGGACATTGGGGCATTGAAAATCGAAATCACTATGTCCGGGACGTTACGTTTGATGAGGATCGTTCTCAGGTGCGCACTAAATCCGGCCCCCGCACGATGGCTGCCTTGCGCCATATCGCAGCCAAACCGTATTTGTGTCTGACGTTGTTGGGCATTTAAATTCCGACCTGTCGGAACTCCTGGTTCAAGGTTTTCTGCATTCGCCGCTCTCCGGGGCATGGATAACTGCTGCCTGAATCCGCCTTTTTACCTCCCAATCGCTAATTTTACATGTCCGACATGAAAATTCTATGGTACGCATACCGCAGCCGACTTGGACAAATCGTCTTTATTTATGACTTTGACGTTGCCGTGTTTGTGGGTGTTATAACGCTTGACATGGTTGTATTATACATGTTATTTTCTCTACAGTTTATCTGGATGAAAAGTCGGGGCGTGGCGCAGTCTGGAAGCGTATCTGAATGGGGTTCAGAGGGTCGGAGGTTCAAATCCTCTCGCCCCGACCAATAATCTAATCATGACCGCCTTAATGGCGGCCTTTAATTTTTTGTAACCGTTCACAGGTTCATGGTTCAGCGTTCAGGGTTAAGGACAAAGGCAGCATTAAAGACCTGAAGTCCTCGTCAAAAATGCTCATTTTCGCAAATAATTGCCAATCTGGCTCCAGATTTTGTTTCAGGCCTGACGAAGCTGACGTTTTTCCCGTAAATACGCATCCCAAGTGCAGTCCGGGAACAAGAACGGTTACAATTTTTTATACCTTGTGTTTTATCCGTAATCTGCCGATGATCGCTCTTATTAACCCCAGGTTCGCTCGCTCACTTGGACTTTTACTTGAACAGTCCGGATTATTATTCCCTGTTGACAATTGAAGGGGTAGTTAATAAAATACGTGGCAGGATGTATCGCGAGAGTGGCGGAACTGGAAGACGCACTGGACTTAGGATCCAGCCCGCATTTTGCGGATAGGGGTTCAACTCCCCTCTCTCGCACCAACGTGTCAGGTTCAGGTTGTGTAATGGTGCGGAAATATGGGAAAAGGAGTAAATTGTGGGTCAAATAGAGGCTGAAGTAAGTATCGAAGACATTAGTTCTGTCAAAAGGAAAATGTTGTTTGAAATTCCCTGGGCTGATGTGAAAAAAGAGTTGGACAAGGCATATCATGTTATCGGTAAGAAAGCTAAAGTTAAAGGATTCAGGCCTGGCAAGACACCAAGAAAAGTGTTGGAGATGTACTATAAAAACCAGGCGGAAGAGGAAGCCGTATCGATTCTGGTTGGGGAATCTTATGCGGATGCAGTAAAGGAAAATAGGATTTCAGTTGTTGATAATCCGGTTATTGACCAAAAGGGAATAGAACTAAATAAGAATTTTAAATATACGGCGACTGTTGAAATTGAACCGGTTTTTGAACCAAAGGATTACATCGGCCTTGAAGTGGAGAAAGAAGAATATGAAGTTAAGGATGAAGACGTAGAAGCAAGACTGGAGCAACTCCGGCAGATGTACAGTACCCTTGAAAGCATAGAAGATAATAGAGGAATTATTGAGGGTGATTTTGTTAATATAGATTTTGAAGGAAAGGTTGATGGAAAAACCAGCAAAAAACTGACTTCAAAAAACTACATGCTTGAGATCGGTTCAAAGATTTTCGTTCCCGGGTTTGAAGATCAATTAATAGGGGTCAGTAAGGGAGAATCAAAAGAAATTAAGGTGAGGTTTCCTGATGACTACCCATCGAAGAATGTTGCGGGAAAGGATGGAATATTTTCAGTATCGGTGAATGATATTAAAGAGAAAAGATTGCCCGACTTAGATGAAAACTTTATAAAAAACTTTGATGCATATGACAAACTGGAAGATCTTAAAAAAGATATAAGAGAATCTCTTGTTAAGGAAAATGAAACAAGGATCAACGCTGATTTGAAAAATATGATTATAGACAGGCTTCTGGAAAATAACGAATTCGAAATACCATCCGTATTTGTCAACAGACAGATCGATTATATGGCGCTTGGTGCCCGGCAGCGTATGATTAACGATGGAATGAATCCAGAAAAAGCTGCCGAAATCAGTTCGAATTTACATGACAGATTTAAAAGCGAAGCAGAGAAAATAGTGAAGACTTCTCTTCTCATCCACAAAATTGCCGAAAAAGAATCGATTACGGTTGATGAAAAAGATATTGAAGTAAAATTAAGGGAGCTGGCCCGGAAATTGGCCCAGGATTATGAATCCTTGAAAGCCTCTTATGAGACAAATAATCTTAAAGAACATCTCAAGAATGAAATCCTGGAGCAAAAAACACTGGATTTTCTCGAGGAAAAATCCGATATCAGGAATGTAAAGAAGAGTAATAATAAAAAACAGGGGGAAAATGATGGCTCTCATTCCTATGGTAATTGAGCAAGATGGCAGGGGTGAGCGGGCTTTTGATATCTATTCAAGGCTGTTGAGAGATAGAATTATATTTCTTGGCACAGCTATAGATGATGAAATCTCCAATCTCTTAATAGCCCAGATGCTCTATCTGGAATCTGAAGATCCCGATAAGGAGATTTATTTTTATCTTAACACACCCGGAGGTATCGTCAGCGCCGGATTGGCTATTTATGACACTATGCGCTATATAAAACCGCATGTTTGCACGGTTTGTATGGGGCAGGCCGCGAGCATGGGCGCAATAATACTTGCAGCCGGTGAGAAAGGTAAAAGATATTCGTTGCCTCATTCGAGAGTTCTTATTCATCAACCTCTTGGTGGTTTTCAGGGACAGGCAACCGATATTGGTATACAGGCAAAAGAAATATTAAGATTAAAGCAGGAGTTAAATAATATCTTGAAAAATTTGACGGGACAGCCTTTAAAAAAAATTGAGAGCGATACAGACAGAGATTTCTATATGACCGGTGAACAGGCTAAACAATATGGAATCGTTGATGAAGTAATAGAGAAGAGGGCATTGAATGGAAAAGTGAAAGGAGCATCCTTATGACCAGAAAGAATTCAAATGGTGAGGATAAACATAATAGTCGCAGATGCTCTTTCTGCGGTAAAGAACAGCACGAAGTAAAAAAACTCATAGCTGGACCTTCGGCATATATATGTGATGAATGTATAGAACTTTGCAAATATATTATTGAAGAAGAATCTGAAGTGCAGAGTATAGAAGAATCCAAAAGAGAAATTCCGAAACCCAGGGAAATACGGAATTTTCTGGATCAATATGTTATAGGTCAGGAGAAACCCAAGAAGGTTTTGTCCGTGGCCGTTTATAATCATTACAAGAGATTATTTTCGAAAGTTGATAATGATGATGGTGTCGAGCTTCAGAAAAGCAATATATTACTTATTGGGCCTACCGGTTCAGGGAAAACTCTTCTGGCTAAAACTTTAGCCAGGATGTTGAATGTTCCATTCACTATAGCAGACGCCACCACTTTAACAGAAGCAGGATATGTAGGTGAAGATGTTGAAAACATTATTCTAAGTCTCCTGCAGAATGCTGATTATGATGTGCAAAAAGCACAAAGGGGGATTGTGTATATTGATGAAATTGACAAGATTTCGAGGAAATCAGGGAATCCCTCAATTACAAGAGATGTTTCGGGAGAGGGCGTTCAACAAGCCTTATTAAAAATAATAGAGGGAACATTGGCAAATGTTCCCCCGAAAGGTGGAAGAAAACATCCCCAGCAAGAGTTTATCCAGGTAGACACCACGAATATATTATTTATTTGCGGGGGAGCTTTCAATGCTTTGGAAGACATTATCAGGAAAAGAGCAGGTTTTAACACAGTGGGTTTTGGAGCGGACATTAAGAGCAAAAAAGAAAAAAATATAGGTGAAACATTATCAGAAGTTCAACCTGAGGACCTTTTAAAATATGGATTGATACCGGAATTCATAGGTCGGTTGCCCGTTATAGCAACGTTACATGATCTAAGTGAAGAGGATTTGGTAAAGATATTAATTGAACCGGCGAATTCAAATATAAAACAATACGTCAAGATGTTTGAATTTGAAAATGTCAAGCTGTCTTTTACTGATGGAGCGCTGAGATCCATAGCAAAGTTGGCGATGGAAAGGAAAACCGGGGCAAGGGGACTGCGCGCGATCCTGGAAAATACGATGCTCGATATTTTCTATGATCTGCCGTCGAGGGATGATGTCAAAGAATGTTTAATCAGTGAAGAAGTCGTTATGAATAAAGAAAAACCAATTTTGCTTTTTGAGACAAAAAAAGAAACCCTGTACGACGATACATTTCGGAAAAAGGTTTACAATAGATAGGATTATGTTTAATTTTAATAGGGGTAAAAATAAACCGATGGAAAAAGAAAAAGGGTTAATATTATCATTGTTACCATTAAGGGATGTCGTGATATTTCCTCACATGATTATCCCGCTCTTTGTAGGTCGTGAAAAATCGATTAATGCCTTGGAATCTGCCATGAAAGAGGAGAATGATATATTTTTATCGACACAGAAAGACGCCCAAAAAGATGACCCCGATGAAAGTGATATTTATGAATTTGGTACATTGGGTTCTATTATTCAATTATTAAGACTTCCTGATGGGACAGTCAAGGTTTTAGTGGAGGGGAAAAGGAGAGGAGTAATTAAGGAATATCTGCCCAATCCAGATTCTTTTCTCGTGAGAATTGAACAACTGGAAGAAATAATAGTTGAAGGTGAGACTGTTAAGAAAGAGGCGCTCATAAGAAATATAATCGAGGCATTTGAACATTATTCAAAATTAAGCAGGAAGGTGCCGGGTGAGATTTTAGCATCCATATCGTCCATAAGTGATCCCGCAAAATTGTCTGATGTTGTGGCATCTTATCTTACTATAAAAATAAAGGAAAAACAGGATCTGCTTGAGACAGTTAATGTTATCGAGAGGCTCGAGAAAATATACGGTTTCATTCTTTCTGAAGTGGAAGTCATGGAAGTCGAAGGGCGGATAAAGAAGCGTGTAAAAAAACAAATGGAAAAAACTCAGAAAGATTATTACCTCAATGAACAGATGAGAGCTATTCAGAGGGAAATGGGAGAAGAAGATAGCGCGAAAAGTGAGATAAAGGAAATTGAGAAACGACTGAAAGAAAAGAAACTCTCAAAAGAAGCTCGCAAAAAGGTAGAAAAAGAAGCAAAGAAATTAAAGATGATGGCGCCTATGTCTGCTGAGGCAACTGTTATCAGAAATTACATAGACTGGATATTGGATTTGCCATGGTATGACACAACTAAAAATGAAAACACTCTTAGTGATTCAGAAAAGATCTTAGAAGAAGATCATTATGGGTTAAAGCTTGTGAAAGAGAGGATTCTCGAATATCTGGCAGTACAGAGTTTATCGGAAAAGAATAAAGGCTCGATACTATGTTTGGTAGGCCCACCCGGTGTTGGAAAGACTTCGGTAGCTAAATCTATTGCCAGAGCAACAAATAGACAATTTGTAAGATTATCTCTGGGTGGGCTGAGGGATGAGGCTGAAATAAGAGGGCACAGACGGACCTATATTGGAGCTATGCCGGGGAAAATCATTCAATTGCTGAAAAAGGCAGGTTCTAATAATCCGGTGTTTTGTCTTGATGAAATAGACAAGCTGAGTTCGGATTTCAGAGGAGATCCCGCTTCGGCATTACTGGAAGTTCTTGATCCCGAGCAGAACATTGCTTTTAACGATAATTACCTCGAAGTAGATTATGATCTTTCCGATATCATGTTTATAACGACGGCGAATATAATACAGACAATACCAGATCCTCTCCAGGACAGAATGGAAGTGATTCGCATTGCCGGCTATACTGAATATGAGAAGTTAAATATTGCCAGAAGCTACCTTGTTCCCAAGCAAACGGAAAAGAATGGTTTGACGAAAGATAACATAACTTTTACGGATGGAGCGCTGTTAACTGTCATAAGAAAATATACGAGGGAAGCCGGTGTGCGAAATCTGGAGCGAGAAATAGCATCGATTTGCAGGAAGGTGGCCAAGAAAATTGTATCAACCGGATTAAAAAAACGGGTTAAAATAACATCAAAATCAATAGAAAAATATCTTGGTATTCAAAAGTTCAGACATGGAGAAACGGAAGGTACGGATAGAATTGGATTAACTATAGGACTTGCATGGACAGAAGCTGGAGGCGAACTTCTTGATATTGAAGCAATGGTTGTCAGAGGCACAGGAAAACCAATTCTGACAGGCAATCTGGGTGATGTAATGCAGGAATCTGCCCAGGCTGCCTTAACCTACGTCCGCTCACGGGCAGATGACTTTGGGCTTCCCAGGGATTTCCATAAGAAATCAGACATTCATGTTCATGTTCCCGAGGGAGCTATTCCGAAAGATGGCCCATCGGCGGGAATTGCCATGGTTACGTCTATTGCCTCTGCTTTTTTGAAGAAAAAAGTGAGAAGTGATCTTGCAATGACGGGTGAGATTACATTGAGGGGAAGAGTTTTGCCAATCGGTGGTTTGAAGGAGAAACTTTTAGCGGCCCATCGGGGGAATATAAAGACTGTAGTTATTCCAAGCGATAACAAGAAAGATCTTGCTGATATCCCCGGGAAGGTATTGAAAGATCTTGAAGTTATTACTGTTGATAATGTGGACGAGGTACTTGATATAGCTCTGATCAAGGAAGATAAACCAGAGGGAAAAATGGCTGCTGTGGATAGTGGCAAAATTCAGATAAGCGCCGGGGCCGGTCCAGCTCCCTTGTAAAATTTCAAATGTGACAGTTTCGTAAAAAGTCACAGAAACACTCTTTTGTCATTCTGAGCGATAGCGAAGAATCTGATATCATTGAGATTCTTTGTTGCTCCGCTCCTCAGAATGACACGGCATGAACTTTCAAGTAACTCGTTTGGGCGAATTTAATATAACTTGTTGATTTCACTGGACA
>JAGGSD010000286.1 GCA_021159265.1 Syntrophobacterales bacterium
TCGAAGCTGAAAGCCTGTAGCCGTTCACGGCTTGAAATTGGAAATTAGAAATTCGGGAGAAAAGCTTGAGGCCAAATTTCCAATTTCTATTTTCTAATTTCGACGTTCAGTGAACGCTTACTAAATTCTTTTGCCAATTTTGCCTGTTTGCCGTGCAGGCGACACAGACAGGCGCAGACAGGCAACGCACGGGCAGGCAGTTGTTGTGAATAAAGACTCTAATGGAGAAGAAAGAAGATGGGGAAATTATTCGGTACGGACGGGATAAGGGGGATAGCCAACGAATATCCGATGACAGCGGGCATGGCTCTGAATATCGGTAAGGCAACAGCCCATCTTTTTAAACGAAAGGGGCATACACCTCAGATTATTGTAGGAAAAGACACGCGCATTTCAGGTTATATGCTTGAAAATGCCCTTGTCGCCGGTATATGTTCCATGGGGGTTAATGCCATCCTTGTGGGGCCCATGCCTACGCCGGGAATTGCCTTTTTAACCAGGAGCATGAGGGCTGATGCGGGAATTGTAATATCTGCTTCACATAATCCCTTTCAGGACAATGGAATTAAAATCTTTTCAGATAAGGGATTCAAACTGTCCGATGAAAAGGAATTGGAAATTGAAGATCTTATTTTCTCAAATAACATGCATACGCTTCATCCTTCACCCAGGGAACTGGGGAAGGCATACAGGATAGATGATGCAAGGGGGCGGTATATCGTCTTTTTGAAAAACACTTTTCCGGGGGAATTTTCCCTGGAAGGAACCAAAGTTATCCTGGACTGCTCTAACGGAGCCACCTATCGTGTAGCGCCCGCAACATTTTCGGAGTTGGGAGCCCAGGTTACTTCCCTCTTTTCCGAACCAAACGGAGAGAACATTAATGATAATTGTGGGTCTCAGCATCCTGAAACGCTGGCTGAAGAAGTTGTGAAAAGAAAGGCTGATGCCGGGGTTGCCTTTGACGGCGATGGTGACCGCCTGATTGCCGTTGATGAAAAAGGCTCTATTTTAACAGGAGATCAGATTCTCGCCATTTGCGCAAATGTTATGAAAAAAGAAGGGACCCTCACCAACAATGTTGTTGTAAGCACCGTCATGAGTAACATAGGTCTTGCCCTCACATTGAAGAAACTTGATATTGAACAGGCTGTTACCGGGGTCGGTGATCGATATGTTCTGGAAGAAATGCGGGCCCGAAATGCCTCCATCGGAGGAGAGGATTCAGGGCATTTAATATTTTTACGTCATCATACGACAGGAGATGGAATTATCAGCGCGCTGCAACTAATGGCAGCAATTAAAAAGGAACAAAAACCCCTGTCACAACTGGCCAAAATCATGAAGGTGTTTCCCCAGAAACTCATTAACATTGATGTCAGGACAAAACCTGACTTAACCGCAGTCCCGGAAATTGTTAATGCCATTAAGATCGCGGAAGAAGGGCTCGGCAATAAGGGGAGAGTTCTTGTTCGATATTCAGGAACACAGAATATGTGTCGCGTCATGGTCGAGGGACCTACCGGTGAAGAAACAGAAAAGTACTGCGAACAAATCGCCGATGTGGTAAGGGAAAAGCTAACTTAGCGCCCATCCAGAAATGGGTTTTTTGCCCAACCTTCAGCCGGGGCCATAAATTATGGAAACTTTTGTAGCAGCGATAATTAGTCTGGCTATTTCTATTGTTCTCATTACCGGAAGAAAGAAAAATCCCCTTCATCTTTCCTTTGCTATTATATGTTCTGCTTTGTTTCTTGAAAAAATCGGTATTATTTCTTATGGAATTTTTCATACTGATTTCTGGAAAATTATCCATTGTCTGGGTATCCTTTCGATTCCACCTCTTCTCATTATATTCAGCCGTTATTTACTTCGCGGCCAGGCCGGTCTATTCAGGCGAGACATCACAATAACTATTGCTGTTAGCCTTTCGATTATTGCATCACTTTTTACTCCTTTATTACAATGGCATTACCTGAATGTTTTCCTTTACATCTATTGCGGTTTTGTCCTGATTTACTGTTTCACCGCCCTTGTCCGCCAAATTATTGGAAAACCTTCAGGCGCTGAAAAGAAAAGGCTGGTCTATGTGGCAATTGCCTGTATTGTGACCGTCGTCCTTAGTCTTTCCGATGTGTTAAACTACTATGGCTATGGATTTCCTGCACTGTCTGATATAGCCATCGCCGCTCTTATCTATTTTCTCTTCATTATTATAACCCATACGGATATTCCGGAATTGTATGAAATCATGCTGAGGGCTCTCCTTATTTTTTTCGTTATATTGTTTGTAACTGTTGTATTTTATGCCGTAATCGATTTGTTTGGTGAAAGACCAAAACTTCCGTTTACAAGTGTCTTTATGGCATCTTTCCTCATCGTAATTTTTATCGACCCCCTCAAAATGATCTTGAAAAAAACATTCAGTTATTTCTTTTTTGACAAAAAAGATCTTTCGGCTTCCCTTTATTCGATTGATGACGAGGTGGAAAGAAAGAATGTTGCTCTTCTTGAGGAAATGGCAACAGGTCTTGCACACGAGATACGAAACCCGCTTGGTTCTATAAAAGGCGCCGCGGAGTACCTTAAAGAAGTGGGTACCACGGAAAATCCCAGATTTCTTGAGATCATTATAGAAGAAACAGATAGATTGAATACTGTTGTGTCTCAATTCCTGAATTATGCGAAACCTTATGAAATGCATGCAGAAAACCAGGATATAAACCGTATTATCAAGAAGGTTGTCTCCCTGATTAAGGCAACAAATCTTCCGGAGAATATTACGATTAAAGAAAATCTATCCCCGGATTTGCCGGATATCAAAGTAGATGGGGAACAAATGATTCAAGTTATCCTTAATGTGGCCTTAAACGGGATGGAAGCAATGCCTGATGGTGGCACTTTGAGTTTTACAACATCCCGAATTGAAAATAATGGGAGTAACACAGTAGGGGTTACAATTCGCGACACAGGCCACGGGATTGACAAGGAAGATCTGAAGATGATTTTTAAACCGTTCTTTACGACGAAGAAAAAGGGCACAGGTCTTGGCCTGCCCATCTGTAGGAGAATTGTCAAGAACCACGGCGGCCATATCCATGTGAAATCGACTCCCGGAGAGGGAACAGCATTCCAGATAACAATCTGATTAACCTTGACAGCCGATGCATCCCATAATAGTTAGTAACAACTCTATGTCATTAACTTAAGGGCGCTCAGAAATGCTTACAGTGATCTTTTTTACCACGAAGAGTCCGAAGAACGACTCGAATTATCTTCGTGTTTCGTGGTGATTAATAATAAGTTCGCTCAAGTTAAATACCATTAACTCGAAACTTGTAACCTGAAACTTGAAACCCGCACCCCAAACATCATGAAAAAGATATTAGTAGTTGATGATGAACCAAATATGCTCCTCGTGCTGGAGACGATGCTCAAAAAAGAGGGCTATGGAGTTGCCACGGCATCTGACGGGCTTGAAGCGCTTCAGATTTTGCGTGATGATGACGTGGCTGTTATCGTTACAGACCTGAAAATGCCGAAGCTCGGCGGACTCGGGCTCCTTGCCAGGGCGATCAAGGATTATCCTTCCATACCTGTCATTATGATTACCGCCCATGGCACCGTGGAAACAGCGGTTAAGGCCCTGAAAAAAGGCGCGTTTGATTACATTACAAAGCCCTTTGGACAGGAAGATTTGAAAAATATTATCCGCAAGGCTTTTAAGACACATTCGCTGAGCGAAGACGATTTGATTCCGGGCGCCGACGAAATAGAGCGCTATGACATCATAGGCACCGGCAAGAAGATGATGGAGATTTATGATGTCATTAAAAAAGTGGCGCCGACGACAACTACAATTCTTATCACGGGAGAGACGGGCACGGGGAAGGAACTTATTGCTAACGCCATTCACAGGAACAGTCCCCGCAAAAATGATCCTTTCATCAAAATCAACTGTGCGGCCATTGCGGAAAATTTGCTGGAAAGTGAGCTTTTCGGATATGAAAAAGGGGCGTTTACCGGTGCTATCAACAGAAAGCCGGGTAGGTTTGAACTCGCTCATAAGGGAACCATCTTCCTTGATGAAGTCGGAGAACTGCCAAAGGATATGCAGGTAAAACTACTTCGTGTTATTCAGGATCAGGAATTTGAAAGGGTGGGGGGATTGCGCACAATCAAAGTTGATGTGAGGTTGATTGCGGCAACCAACAGAGATCTTTACCGGGATGTACAAGCAAAGAGATTCCGCGAAGATTTGTATTACAGATTAAATGTCTTGCCTGTTCATATTCCTTCGTTAAGGGAAAGAAAAGAAGACATTCCCGTCCTGACTGATTATTTTGTGGATAAATTCAACAAGAAATTGAACCGGAATATACAAGTAATTGATTCAACGGTCAGAAAAATGCTTCTCAATTATCACTGGCCTGGGAATATCAGGGAATTGGAAAACCTGGTCGAGAGACTTGTATTGATGGCACAAGATGACGTAATAAGAACAGGGGATCTTCCGCCGGAAATCAAATTATCCGAAAGTGTAATACAGACCGCTGATTTGATGAAAACCGGGGAGTCTTTCAAAGATATCATTAAAAGCAAAACGGGAGAAATTGAAAGGCAGATGATCGCCAGGGTTCTGGAAGAGTGTGATGGTAATGTGAGTAAAGCGGCTTCGCAATTAGGACTTAGCAGGAAAGGCCTTCAACTGAAAATGATTAAATATGACCTGCGGAAATAACAGATAAGGAACAGGCTAAAGGTAAAAAGTTAAAGCAAAAAAACAACCTTGAGCTTTGAATCCCCATAGCCTTTTGCCCTCATGAATCAAAGAGGTTAAGAAAGAACATGGTTTACAGAATAGAAGTTGGCTTTAAGGATGGCATAAAAGATGTCCTTGGAGAAAAAACAGGAAAAAAAATAATCGAGCAGCTTGGTATTGATGTTGAAAAAGTCCGAACTGTTGAAGTTTACACCATAGATGGGAATATAGCCGAAGAAGATCTGCGAAAAATCGCGGCAGGTCCCCTCTCCGATCCTGTTATGCAGCGATATGCCATAAACAGAAGCCTGGCAGATGACTTTACATGGCTGATAGAAGTAGGGTTTAAGCCGGGGGTAACGGATAATGTGGGGAAGACGGCTAGCGAGGCTATCGGGTTGTTTCTGGGGAATAACCTGAAAGGCGGTGTCAGTGTTTATACATCAAGACAGTATGTCATCAGAGGAAAAATCAGTAAGGAGGACGCTGAGCAAATAGCTTCGGGACTTTTGGCCAATGAGCTTATTCAGCATTATATGATTATTGATGGTCGTGAATGGAATCCCTCGGAGGGAATCCAGCCTTATGTACCCCGGGTGATTATCGAGGACGACGCAAAAACGGAAACAATTAATCTCAATGTAAGTGATGAGAAACTTCAGGAGATCAGTAATGACAGGGTTCTTGCCCTGACTGTCGAAGAGATGAAGGTCATCCGGGATTATTTAACTGATGAGTCGGTGTTGAACGAAAGGGTAAAGGTGAATCTTGATGAGAAAATTACGGATGTCGAACTGGAAGCTCTCGCTCAGACCTGGTCCGAACACTGTAAACACAAGATATTCAACAGCATCATAAACTATGAGAATGAAAAAGGGGAAAAAACGGTCGTCGATTCCCTTTTCAACAGTTATATCAAGGCATCTACAAGGGAAATCAGGGAAAGCCTGGGAACGGATGACTGGTGTCTTTCCGTTTTTGTCGATAATGCCGGCATTATTAAATTCAACAACGATTACAATCTTGTTTTCAAAGTGGAAACACATAATTCACCGTCAGCCCTTGATCCGTACGGTGGCGCTCTGACGGGAATCGTCGGGGTCAACCGTGATCCCTTCGGGACGGGAAAGGGGTCGAAACTGATTTTTAACACCGATGTCTTTTGCTTTGCGTCTCCATTTTATTCAAAGCCACTTCCCAAAAGAATTCTTCATCCCAGACGAATCTACGAAGGTGTGAGAGAAGGTGTGGAACATGGCGGGAACAAAAGCGGCATTCCAACCGTCAACGGCTGTATCGTATTCGATGAGAGATATCTGGGAAAACCTCTTGTTTATTGCGGAACTGGAGGTATCATGCCTGCCCGTATCCTTGGAGAATTTACACATACAAAAGAAATTATTCCAGGTGATGCAATCATTATGACAGGGGGAAGGATAGGAAAGGATGGAATTCATGGCGCCACATTCTCTTCAGAAGAGCTGCACGAAGGTTCGCCCGTTACGGCCGTTCAGATCGGTGATCCCATAACCCAGAAGAAGATGACGGATTTTCTTCTTATCGCAAGGGACAGGGGACTCTACAGAACCATTACGGATAATGGCGCGGGCGGTCTTTCTTCTTCCATCGGAGAAATGGCCACATTGTCCGGTGGTTGCGAGTTCGATCTCAGCAAAGCTCCCTTGAAATACGCCGGTCTCAAACCCTGGGAGATTCTCATTTCAGAGGCTCAGGAAAGAATGAGTCTTGCAGTGGACCCCGAAAAGGTCGGCGAATTTCTTTCCCTGGCCGGGAAAATGGATGTGGAAGCCACAGTCCTTGGCACCTTTACCGATTCGGGAAAATTCCACGTCCTTTATGGTGACAGAACGGTTGCCTGCCTCGATATGGATTTTCTTCACGAAGGGCTCCCCCGGATGCGGTTGAACGCAAAGTGGATACCTCCCCGGCATGAAGAACCCGATTTTCCCGAACCTGAGGATATGGGACTTGCCCTGAAAGAAATGCTTTCACGATTAAATATTTGCAGTAAAGAATCGGTCGTAAGACAATACGATCATGAGGTACAAGGGGGAAGCGTGATCAAACCTCTTGTTGGAGCAACAAATGACGGACCGAGCGACGCCGCGGTGATCAGGCCCATACTTGAATCTTTTGAAGGGGTTGTCATCGCAAACGGTATCTGTCCCCGTTACAGTGATATTGATACGTATCACATGGCCGCGTGTGCCGTAGACGAAGCCGTCAGGAATACTGTCGCCGTCGGAGGATCGCTTGAAAGAATGGCCGGCATCGACAATTTCTGCTGGTGTGACCCCGTAGAATCTGAAAAGACGCCTGACGGTCAGTATAAACTGGCACAGCTTGTCAGGGCAAACCAGGCCCTTTATGATTACACAAAAATCTATGGAGTGCCGTGTATTTCCGGGAAAGACAGCATGAAAAACGATTACATCATAGGAGATACCAAGATTTCGATTCCTCCCACCCTTCTGTTTTCCACAATGGGAAAGATGGAAGACGTGAGAAAAGCCGTCACTATGGATGCAAAAAAAGCAGGAGATATGGTTTATGTCCTGGGTGAAACATATAATGAGCTCGGAGGTTCCGAATGGTTTGCCCTGAATGGATATATCGGGAATAACGTGCCGAAAGTCCATGCCCTGAAAGCAAAAAAACTTTACGACGCATTGAGCAAGGCGATCAAAAAAGGTCTGGTGGCCTCATGTCATGATTGTTCCGATGGAGGCCTCGGCATCGCCCTTGCCGAGACGGCCTTTTCCGGAGGATTCGGGATCACTGCAGATCTTTCTCTTGTCCCCGCTAAGGGTATTGAAAGAAATGATTACCTCCTCTTCTCCGAATCTCAGAGCAGATTTGTGGTGACTATTTCACCGAAGTCAAAGGACGAATTCGAAGAAATTATGGAAGGCAGCATTATCCGGAAAGTAGGCAGTGTCACTCCCGGTGACACTTTTACCATTATCGGCATCCATGGAAATATAATTGTCGAAGAAAATATTGATGAATTGAAACGGGTGTGGCAGAAACCCCTGAATTTTTAGTCCCTTAATTGTAAAGTTCGCGCCTGCCTGTGCCGTCTGCACAGCAGACAGGCAAAATTGGCTTCGGCGTGAGTTCAGCCTTCGGCGAGCTCAGTCGAACCGTCGAACGTGCTTCGAATTTCGAATTTCCAGTTTCCAGTCTATCTGGGTTAAGTACTTATCACAAAATCCGGAATGACGAAAACACGAAAAGGGCATCAAACATTGGAGAACAGCTAAAGATGATAAAGAAGGTAAAATCGATCGTGATTACGGGAAACGGAACGAACTGTGAAATGGAAATGGCTCATGCATGCAGGCTTGCAGGTTCCGACGAAGTGGATATTGTTCACATCAGCGAACTGCTCTACGGAGAAAAACGATTGGATGCTTATCATTTTCTCAATCTTCCGGGGGGATTCCTTGACGGCGATGACCTGGGAGGCGCAAAGGCGGCGGCAAACAGGATTATTCATGCGAAAGTTCGAAACAGCGGTGAAAAGCTTCACGAACAGCTTGTAAGGTTTATCAATGCCGGAAAACTGATACTCGGCGTCTGTAACGGTTTTCAGCTTATGGTAAAATTGGGATTACTTCCCGCATTCGCCGGCGACTACACCACCCGGAACATTACGCTGACCTTTAACGATTCCGGAAAATTTGAGGATCGATGGGTTCACCTCAAGGTAAACAGCAATTCTCCATGCGTCTTTACAAAGGGCATCAACGGAATGTATCTGCCTGTGAGGCACGGTGAGGGCAAGATAGTTCTGGAAAGTGAATCCGTATTAGAAAAATTGCAGAAAAACAATCAGATTGTCGTACAATACAGCCGGGAGGATTGCAAAGAAGCGGTAATGGATTATCCTCAGAATCCCAATGGTTCCGTCGATGCCATCGCCGGAATCTGTAATGAGACGGGGAGAATATTCGGCCTTATGCCCCATCCAGAGGCATATCTCCATTATACCAACCATCCTCGCTGGACAAGAGAAAGTCTTCCCGAGGATGGTGTGGGATTATTTATCTTCAAAAACGCTATCAATTTCATAAGGGAAGAGGGTTAACCTATTTCCTTTGACCTGGATTAGCGCCCGGATGCTTCTGTAGCCGGAGTTTTTTCTGCTGGCGAAACGTTTTGTACTTCATTTTTAGATCCTGATAACGTTCAAAGCCGAGGATCTTTCTTACCTGTAACAGAAATCTGAAATATTCGGTGGAGAGACGGTTTTTTGAGCTTTCCATCTTTTTGAACTGCTCCATAACGGCAGATTCATTCAGCGTTTTCTTTTCAAGAAGGTTTTCGAGCTCAAAACGCTGTTTCTCCAGATTGCTCTTCAGATCAATGAGTTTACGCCGGCTTTTTACAAAACTTTCATCCAGCCTGCGTATTTCGTCTTTATTCAGGTTCATTTGTTTGGAAACCTGCGGATTATGCCACCATTTTCCCGAGGGCATACCCTGTACTCCCAGGGCAATGGTGGGTAAAATAACCAGAACAAACAATATTACTACACTCGATAATTTTCGTAACATAATGTACCCCCTTTTATCTTTGAATCGTAATGCGAGGAAATATTTTCAACGGTTGGAACGACAAATTCAATAAACTCTTCATCAAAGCCCGTATCGGAGTCCCCGATTATATCCATATATACGGGGGGTAAGACATTTTCCGAAAGGACACTCACTTCCGCCATTAACCTGTCCGTTGCCCAGGGTTCCTCGATGGATATGACTGTTCCTGTTTCCGGTATCGTCCTGAAGAGGACAGATGACCACACAATGACCATGACGAGCGCTGCCATCACCACCGTTCCGAAGGCGATCCGCCCGTTCCAGAACCAGCGAGCAGCGCTCGCCGGGTATTTCTCAGGCAACGAAATACGTTTCGCCGGCGACGGGGCAAACCGTTCAGCCATCCGACCCAGACGCCCGAGATCCTCTTCCAGTCGTTCCCTGCGTGCACGACACGAAGGACACGTGGATAAATGCTCCCGCATTGATTCTGACAAATCAGATTCATCCACCAAAGCCCGGAGGATCTGATTTTCACTCAGATGAAACGCTTTATGTGAACTCACCTTGTTTCCTCCTCAAGTAACTGTATTATTTCACGACATGCTCTGAATTTTTCAAGAGCCCGATACAGGTGGGTTTTGACAGTACTCTCGTGTTTTTTCAAAACCAGGGATATTTCCTTTATGCTCAAATGGTCCATGAATCTCAATATGAACACTTCCTTTTCCATGCGCGGCAATTTATCCAGAAATGATCCGATGCGTTTCCAGAAATCCTTTTTCACCAGATTATCCAGAGCCTTCGGATTTGCATGGATTCCCGAATCAGGTTGATCAATCTTATTGCCGCTATCTGAAGTTGCTGACAATCTCCAGAATTTTTTCTTCCGGTGGAAATCGCGAATCCGGTTCAGAGCAATACTGAAAAGCCACCCCCTGAACCGGTTAGTCTCTCTCAATTTCGACAAGTTCTTGAATGCCTGAATAAAAACATCCTGAGCAATATCCTCTGAATCCATCCGGGACCGCGTTCGATAGTAAACCATGCGGAAAAGATCTTCCTGAAAAAGATCCACAAGATCTGCAAAGGCGACTCTGCTGCCGTCTCTGGCTTTCTCCACCAGAAAATGTATGTGAGAAGCGGTACCGCCGGTCGAGACGTTGTGTTGTTTTTGATCCTTCTGGGTCATAACATATTTATACCCGTTCCGCGGGTACCTGTCTACTGCTCTACCGTGTGATATTGTTGTGTTTCATTTTGTAAATGTGTCTGCTCGCATGATTCTGCTTTCTTTTCAAGCGGTTACGTTCCTTTGGTGTAACTTTGCCATCCTTGAATGCCTTTGCTTTGTATTTCTGCACATTGTATTGTTCCCGTTCGAGAGCGCGGGTTTCACGGCAGGTTAGCTCGCCGCTCTTGACTCCCTGATGGATTCTCTTCTGCTGGTTAACCTGACGCTTGCCGATTTTTCCCGCAAAAGCTGCCTCCGCACATACAAAACCGAAAACAATCACCGAAATTACCAACATCATGCCGAATTTCTTCATCTAAAATTCTCCTTTCGAGTTTTTACAGTAATAGACGAACAAATCGACATATTTGTTTACAATTTTTTCCTCTTTCGCATTTAAGTTGCAGGGCTCCGTCATTCTTGCTGATAACAGGTTAAAACCATGTTGGTACAGGCGGCTTCTAAAATTCTCACGCAAAGGCGCGAAGCACGCAAAGACAGCTAATAATAAGGAAGAAATCCTCTGCGACTTTTGCGTCTTTGCGTGAGTCTTCAAATCTTATATTCTTTTACAAAAATGAAGAGGATTGTTGAAAGAACGGAGAGAATAAAACCGTACAGAAATGTTGTTTCCGGATTTATCTTGTCCCACAGCATACCGGCAATATATCCGCCCGGAAGCGCCGCTATTCCTATGGCCGTATGAAACGTACCCAATGCGGTTGCTCTCAGATTTTCCCGCGCTAAATCGACTACGAAGGCCCTTTGAGCCCCATCGATGAGGGCATAAAATATTCCATAAATGACGAAAAATATCAGAATACTGTAAATGCTCGAAGTGAACATCATCCCGAGGGATGTAGCGGCAAATAACAAATACCCTGCCATCAAAACCGGTTTTCTCCCGAACCTGTCAGACAGTATTCCTGAAGGAATGGAACACAACGTGTAAACAATGTAAAATAACACATACAGAAGGATCGCCGTATGATCCGCCAATCCTATGTTCTTCGCTCTTAACAGTAAAAAGGCGTATCCGAAATGCCCCAGCGCAAATACTGAGGATACGAGAATAAACAGCCTTAAATTCACAGGCAGTTCTTTTAAACTGATCTTTACAGATATCACTTCTGTTTTTTCTTTAACAGGCGCGTTTTTTTCTTTGACAAAAAATACGATGAATACTCCAGCTATTGCCGGTATAAATGCCAAAAGAAAGATGTTTCTATATCCCAGAGTCGGGAGAAGGAAAAAAGCAAGAGCCGCGCCAAAAACAGAACCGATACCATCCATGGCCCTGTGGAATCCGTATGCCTTGCCCCTTACACTCTCGTCACAGGACTCAGCAACAAGCGCGTCCCTTGGAGCAGTCCGCAGGCCTTTACCGATTCTTTCTATGATCCTGATAAAAAGGACAAAAGACCAGACATGGGCGAAAGCAAATATTGGTTTTGTTATGGATGAGAGGGAATAACCAAGCAGGACAAAAGGCTTCCTCTTTTTAATTTTATCCGACCAGTAGCCTGATACAACTTTTAACAGAGAAGCGGTTGTCTCTGCGGCGCCCTCTACGACACCAACTGCGCAGGCGCTGGCGCCTAACACAGTAGTCAGGAACAGAGGAATCAATGGGAAAACCATCTGGCTGCTTACGTCGGTGAATAAACTGATCAATCCCAACAGGAATATGTTTCGTGTCATACCCCCGAATATAGTAACTTGTCTGCCCTTATCCATCTTATTCCTCCACGACCTTGTCGTATCTATTCTTCCCGCCCTAACCCAGATAAACTGGAAATTCGAAATACGAAGCACGTTCGACGGTTCGACTGAGCTCGCCGAAGTCTGAGCTCACGCCGGAGGCTCGCCGAAGATCGCAGAAATACATTGAGTATTTTGAGGATTAAAATTTGAGCCTGACGCCGAAATTGGGTGAAAGAAAGCATTTTGCAAAGGTCTCACAATATGTCTAATGGACTTGTAACTGCTTCAACATCTTTATTCATTACATGGGTATAAATTTCCGTTGTTTTTACATCTGCATGGCCCATTAGTTCCTGAACAACACGTATATTAACACCATTCTCGAGCATATGAGTTGCAAAACTATGTCGAAAGGTGTGACAGCCAACCCGTTTCATAATGCCTGCTCTATCAGCCGCCGTCTTGACTGCTTTTTGCAAACCCGATTCAAGAACATGATGCCGGCGCAAGGTATTCGTGCGGGGATCCCTGCTCAGTTTCTTGGAAGGAAAGAGATATTGCCAGCGAAACTCCCTCGCGGCATGGCGATACTTTCTCTCCAGCGCGCCCGGCAAATATGCCTCCCCGTAACCATGTAACAGATCTTCATCATGAAGGTGTTTCACCTTGTTAATATGAATCTGCAAATCCGCCTGTACGGATTTGGGAAGAACCGTCACACGATCTTTCCCCCCCTTCGCGGAACGTACGTATAACATACTCCTTTCAAAATCCAAGTCCTGGATTCGCAACCGTATACATTCCATGAGACGGAGTCCGCTTCCGTATAAAAGCCGCGCCATCAAAAGATGTCTCCCCTGCATCTGTGCAAATATGTGCTGCACCTCATTCTGCGTCATCACCACAGGAGGACGACGATGCCGCTTTGCCTTGACAGGTTCGATCAGACCGTCAATTTTCATATCAAGGACGCTATGGTATAAAAAGACAATTGCATTCAAGGCCTGTCGCTGTGTTGACGCGGCAACATTTTCATGCGTGGCCAGATGGCTGAGAAATGCCTCAATTTCACTTTTCCCCATATCCCTCGGATGTTTTTTACTGCCGTGAAATTTTATGTACCGTACAATCCAGTTACAGTAAGTTTTCTCGGTACGATACGCGTAATGATGATAGCGCATAACCTGGCGAACTTGATCCATAAGCCGTAACTGAGGATCCGGTCTGAATTTCTCCTTGTTTTCCATGATAACGTGGTATATATTGACAAAGCGGAAAAATCAAGGGGTAATTTTCCGCTTATGTCCTGTTAATATAAGAATAGATGGAATTTATTCCGTGCTATAATAGCAATATCAGGTAAAATTTTCCATTTATTGACACTGTTAGCCATATTAATAATGCAAATCTAGAAATCTTAAAAAGATGGTTCGCTCGATAACTAAAGAAATAAGAGATAGATTGGATAGTTTTTGCAAAGAAGCCGAAGAGCTAGATTCTGAACCCTTTGTTGATAGATGGTCTGATAAGGTTACATCTTTTCTTAAGACCGTCTTTGGTACTGAGACAGTGGATGAATTTCTTAGTTTAAAGCATCAAAATCCATGGAACCAATTAGCCATGCATCTTGGTTACATCCAAGGTCTCGTCGCTAAAGCTTCCTTGTTTACTTCACAGGAAAAAAATGGCGTTTATCAACAGATAGATACAATATTGGGCATGAAGATTGTGGTTATGAGGCAAAGAAAATATTTGTTGTTCATGGGAGAAATAATGAGATAAAAGAAGCAGTAGCTAGATTTTTAGAAAAAATTGGCTTATCTCCAATTATTTTGCACGAACAGCCTAATTCCGGACGTACAATAATTGAAAAATTTGAGCAATATTCAAATGATATTTCTTATGCAGTAGTATTGCTAACTTCAGATGACATTGGTGGAATTAAAGATAAAAATCCCAAGTTACAGCCTAGGGCTCGACAAAATGTAATTTTAGAATTGGGCTATTTTATGGGTCGCTTAGGGCGTTCAAGAGTTTGTGCATTGTATGATAAAGGAGTTGAACTTCCATCAGAT
>JAGGSD010000051.1 GCA_021159265.1 Syntrophobacterales bacterium
ATACCTTCACTTGCCTGTCTGCGTGCGAACACGCACAGGCAGACGTTGTGGCTGATAAACTGCCCTCACCATGGCTTCGCATGATTCGTTACCTCCTCATACGCATGGTTCGGTTCCGTGCCGGTGGTTAGCCGTTACACGTGCTGGATTGTCCAGCTTGCCTATATTAGATTTGCTTGGCGCACTTATGTTTTCTCCTTTCAAATCCATAAATTTCCTGCCTGGATTAAAAAATATTCCCCCATCGCTATTAATACCCAGCCAAATATTTTATTAATCCTGGTCATCCACATGCCCGATTTAGGGATACTGGTGAGAAATTGGGTAAAAGTGCCAACGATTATGAGCAGCGTTCCCATGCCACATGCGAACACAAACATGAGACTCACTCCAAACACAATATTTTGTTTGGCAGCAACCAGACTCAGTAAAACGGCGAATACAGGAGCTGTGCATGGCCCAATTATTAAACCCGAAACAGCGCCGACAAGAAAACTGCCAACAACCCCGCCTTTCCCACCTTTTAGCTGAAACCTGGATAAGAAATTCGGAGTCCTGACTGAGAACATAAAAACTCCGAGCATGGATAACCCCATGAAAATACATATATTGGCTATTACAAAATACACCCAGGGATTTGTTTGAATCTGCCCGAACAATTTACCAGACAGGGCGGCAAAGCCACCTAAGGCGGTGTACATTAAAGCCATACCAAAAACATACACTACAGAAAGGGCAAACCCCTTCAGCCTTGAAGCGCTGCTGTGCGCCCCGATATAGGCAACAGTAATTGGAAGCACCGGATAAACGCAAGGCGTCAAACTGGCCAGTACCCCGCCCAGATATGCAGCCATAAGGGCCAGGATAAATGATCCTTGTAAATATACGTCAGGATTTTCAAGAAGATTAGTTATCACTTATATCAAATCTCATATCCAGAAAGATCTTCCACGTTCTTAACGTGAAAAATATCGTGAAACTGGTGCAATAATTTCACGATTTCCTCACAAACTCCCGATTGTACCAGATACTGTGCCTGCGCTTCGCGTATTCCAGGTCGATCTTGCCTGTAAAAATTCCCGGCAGCAATGGCCAGTTTTCCTTGAATATGAAAGCACTGAGGTGAATAACGATCCCGATAATAACCATAATAGTGCCTGCGTTATGCAACAGTGAAATCCAGAACATAAAAACCCGGGAAAAGTTAATATCAGGCAGGTTGTCAAGCACCTTGACAGCGCCTGTAAAGACCAGGATCAGCAGAGAAAACCCAATAAATACGTAGGCCAAACGCTGCTCGGGCAGATATTTATCATTTTCAGGCTCTTTACCATAACCAAAAGTAGCCATAATAAGTTTTACTGATCCCTTCATATCGCCTTTACGGGGCAGCATATCGAAATCCCTGCGTATGCCATGGAAAACAATGTGATATGTTATGGCTAATATAAGGACAGCTGCTGCCCAGTAGTGAACAGACAGAGTAACGGAAAAATCGGAAAGCCATGATAAACCAGGCAGATGGTTTATCATGTAACGTCCAGCCATGGGGAACTGCCCGAATAACCCGGTTAAAATAAGGACAAATGTAGAAATTGCCACCGCACAGTGCACGAAGAGGACGGAAAGACCATGACGTTTAATCTTTTCCTTGTTCTTAACGATTTTCTCAGTCATCTTTTTTCTCCCCCTTCATTGTCTTGTATGCCGCTCCAGCGGCGGCGGCAATACCTGCAACAGGGGCTATTGCCATGCTCCAGGCTATACCGTTTGCGGTGTCTGTAAAATTCTCCACATCAACAGGCATACCCGGGAAACCGGGAGTCTTCGGATGAGATTGCGCTGCTTTCTGTTTCATCAATTCGGCATGGATTTTTTCAAAGGGCACAGGTGATACATAAAAAGTAGATGTGCCGCCATTTTCTTTATCACCATAAATATAACCGTTGGTTTCGGCTGCTCTCTTATAGGCCAATGCACGCATCTTTTCTTTCTCTCCAAAAACTATTGCATTGCGTGGGCACGCTTCCACGCAGGCCGGCATCTGCCCTGATTTAACTCTACTGTAGCAAAGGTCGCATTTATACATTACACCACCCCCCGCAATCCCCGGTATAATCTTCATATATAATCCAACTCCGGCCTGCCGGGCCGGTATCCCCCACGGACACACAGAACGACACTTGGCTCCCCCCAGGCATATATCAGAATCTATAACCACCGGACCTTCAGGCATTTTGTGGTTTGCGCTCAAGGGGCAGACATTAGCGCATGGCGGATTATCACAATGCATACAGCGACGGGGAACTGACAGATCGTATCTCTTGCCGCCGTGCTCTACATTTACATTTTGCACAAAGGTCCAGTTATACGGTGTCAGCCTGTTTGTTAAATCCTTTTTGCCGGACCAATCCTCTTTTTTCTTTTGGGGCCAGTTATCAGGTATATCCTTTACAGGATCAGGGAACCGATCCTTGTTTTCCTCCCTGCAGGCGGTTACACAGGCGGGGGTATCCAACCCTTTACAACCGTCACACCTTGTCAAATCAATCATGGTACCCACTTGTGCAACATCGGACGCCACGGCATTCCTGCCAAAACCAGTCAGGGCAACTCCACTCGCCACACCGGCCGCGGCGGACCGTTTCAGGAATTCCCTTCTTGAAAAATCAGACATTTATTGTTCCCCTTTCTTTCTGATAAATAAAATATCGAACAATTGTTGAATATGTATACTAAAACAACTGATATTAAAGCGCCATTATTATTTGCCCTGAAGGTATCGTCAGGCACTCAATCCGGTACATCAACTTTTTTTAAATTCCGAGATAATTGCCTCGACGCTGGACTTTGCATCACCAAAAAGCATACGTGTATTTTCCTTGTAAAACAGATTATTATCAATTCCCGCAAAGCCGGGAGCCATGGAGCGTTTCAAAACAATGACCGTCTTTGCCTGGTCCACATTGATGATCGGCATACCGTAAATCGGGCTGCCTTTGCTCTCCCTGGCTGCCGGATTGACAACATCATTAGCGCCTATGACAACACATACATCAACACTCGCAATCGTTTTGTTAATATCATCCATTTCAACAAGTTTGTCATAGGGGACATTGGCCTCGGCGAGGAGTACATTCATGTGTCCCGGCATGCGACCAGCCACGGGATGAATGGCATAACGGACCTCGCTTCCATTTTCTTCCAGAATGTCTCCTAGTTCACGAAGGGTATGTTGAGCCTGGGCAACGGCCATCCCGTATCCCGGGACAAAAACTACCGAACTGGCGGCTTCAAGTATAAAATAGGTATCTTCCGGCGAAACAGGTTTTACTTCACCATCAATCTCCATATTTCCTTTTGTTATGGTGGCGCCAAAACCCCCGAAAAGCACATTGGTAATAGAGCGGTTCATTGCCTTGCACATGACATTTGTTAATATGATTCCGCTCGCACCCACAAGAGCACCCGCGACGATTAGAATATTGTTTTGAATTGCGAGGCCTGCCGCACACCCGGCAATACCGGAGTAGCTGTTTAACAGCGAAATCACAACCGGCATATCGGCGCCGCCTATGGGTATGACCGCCAGGATACCCAAGACCAGCGACAGGATGATAATTCCGATAAAGATAGCATAACTATAGCTATAACCATTCTGCAGATTCATTAATAAAAGGGCTCCGGCTACAAGCGTACCGATGAAAAGTGTTCCGTTTAAGAATGTCTGCCCGCGGAATAGTATGGGCCTCCCGCTTATGTATGTTGCCAGTTTGCCCCAGGCAACCAGACTGCCTGAAAAGGTTACGCCCCCAATCAATACAGCGAGAAAGATTGTTGTGGTTGTAAATAGATTGAAAGTGGTCATTACATGGTAGGTCGCCCATCCGACAAAGAGACTCGTAATACCGCCGAAACCGTTAAAGAGTGCCACCATCTGTGGCATTTGCGTCATGGCAACAACCCGGGCGGAGAAGGCGCCGATGATACTTCCTGCAATAATTCCTGCTGCTATCCATTTATAATCGACGATCCCCTTGCTCAGGAGAGTCACTACTACGGCGAGAAGCATGCCGATTGCAGAAATCAGATTACCCTTTCTTGCCGTAGCTGGAGAAGTGAGCATTTTTAAGCCAAAAATAAACAAAACTGCGGCGACAATGTAAACTAAGTTTGTGAGAAGATATATGTTCATTTTTTCCCTCCATCCGGCTTCTTCTTAAACATTTCCAGCATTCTGTCAGTAACCATATATCCGCCAACAACGTTTATTGTTGCGAAGATTACCGCTGACGTCCCCAATATGATAGTCAAAGTGTTTCCGGCATAACCTGCCGCTAAGATTGCCCCCACAAGAGTAATGCCGGAAATGGCATTGGAACCCGACATCAGTGGAGTATGAAGTTTTGCCGGCACCTTTGATATAACCTCAAATCCGACAAAGATGGCAAGTATAAGAACCATACCCATACTTATCAGACAGGCTTCCCTGCAGTAGCTACAAGTAATTGCGTCCATTTTCTTCTCCCTTACATAAGTTTTTTCAAGGTTTCGCTAAAGATCGTATTTTCATGGGTAACGAGACAACCTTTGATAATTTCGTCATCCAGACGCAGCTTGAGACTTTTTGTCTCTCTATCCCAGAATTCGTTAATGAAACTAATGAGATTGCTGGAGTACATCTGGCTTGCGTGATTAGCTACGTGGCTTGCAGAATTTTTAAGACCGATAATGGTCACCCCGTCTATAATGACTTCCTGTCCCGGAACGGAGCCTTCCACATTTCCACCGCTTTCAGCAGCAAGATCTACAACGACACTTCCCTTTTTCATTGTCATAATCATTTCTCTTGTTACAATACGAGGCGCTTTCCTGCCAAATACCTGTGCAGTCGTTATCACCACATCCGCCATGGCACAGTGTTTTGCCATTTCCTGCTGTTGCTTTTCAATCTGCTCTTTAGTTAGAGCTTTGGCATACCCGTCTTTCGTTTGCCCCGTTTCTCCGAGGTCAATTTTTACGAATCTGGCTCCGAGGGACTGAACCTGTTCCTTGACAACGGGCCTTGTGTCAAATGCCTCTACTCTTGCCCCCAGACGTTTTGCAGTGGCGATTGCCTGGAGACCAGCAACACCTACACCAATGACAAAGACACGAGAAGGCGCAATAGTCCCTGCCGGTGTCATCATCATGGGGAATATCTTATTAAGCCGTTCCGCAGCAACGATGACCGCCACATACCCCGCCAGACTTGCCTGAGAACTGAGCGCATCCATTTTCTGTGCCCTCGTTATCCTTGGAATCATCTCCATACTTACGGCACTGATTCCGCGCGAGACAAGTTTGTCAAGAGTCTCCTTTTCATTAAACGGATCAAGATAACTGATGTGAATGCTCCCTTTTTTTAACCAGTCAATCTCTTCTATAGGTGGTTTATGCAGGCGTAAAACTACGTCAGCAGATGACAGAAGGGCTTTTCGATCCCGGGCTACTGTCGCGCCGGCTGATATATATTCATCATCGGTATAGCCGGAGAGATTTCCCATGTCCATTTCAATTTCAACTTGCGCACCCAGTTTCATAAGTTGCTTCACATTGGACGGGATCACAGGAACACGCCTTTCACCCGAAACATATTCTTTTGGAATGACAATCTTCATTTTCAACCTCCAGCTTTTTAATCTTCAAAATTCACGGATTATCAGTTTCTTCCCTATCCTGAGCATGGTCGAACTCCCCATGGCCTTGAAAAAATCCGACATCCTTTCATAATCTGATGCGTCCATATAACCTTCCTGCTACATGGCAGCATTAGTATATTCGCATTTGCTTATATATTACATAACCATCATTTTTCTGTTGTCAAATAAGTGGAAGCTACGCCCTGTCACAGTCCCATGGCAAAAAAAACAGATCCTGTTGCAATCCCGAAGACAAGATTGAACCCTTTAATAAGAATTGAATCCTTAATACTATAAGAAAGCATCGGGAGCATTCCGTGCCCATCCTGAACAAATGATGTGGTGAAAAGCACGGAAAAGGGGATTAACCCCTGCGCATACAACATCACGAATATTAGATGAGGTCCCGACTCAGGGATTATTCCGATCAAGGCGCTGAGCAGAAGTACCCATATCATATGCTCACGCACAAAAACCTCTAAATTCCAGAAATGCATACCCCAGTGAACAAAAAGGAGAGCGCCTAAGGTCCACAGGAAAACACGAAACATGTGTTTTTTTATAATATGATCCCAGATATGAAAATGCAGATAGTGCTCGGACGTAACCCCTGAAATATATAGAGAACACAGGGATAAAAATACAAATGTGATACGTTTCCAGTTCCAGTCTGCGGGTCCTATTATTCCAAATAAAAGCAGTGCCAGATAGGAGCCTATCAACGTAAGCAGAAGGAAGCGGGTAAAGGAAAGTTGCTGAAAATTCTTCAGCAGGTTTCCGGGTCGAAAAATCTGGCCCACTTTCTCCGTACTGTCCACGCCGGGCAGGCACTGTTCACAATCCGCTTCACTACAGGATTCACATGGGACAGTTCCTGTAATTTTGATTATCTTATCGCTTATCCACGCAAAGACAATTCCGGATACAAATAGCAACCCGAAAAGCAATATAGCCATGCCGGGAAACTGGGCAAGCATCACAAAGGCTTCATCACCTGACGTGGCAATCATTCCTCCTGCGACAGCGCCAAAAGATATCATTCCGTGAACATAAAGCGTTACGTTCATAAAGGCGCCCAGGCAGCCCGGGGTAGAACCAAGGAAAGAGGCTAATGTATACTGTCGCCATTGGCCTCCCTGCAGAACGCTCGATGCCTGCCCTTTGGTAGCAATATTTATAAAATCTACCAGAAGCATCATCACGAAGACGAAGAAACTGATCATTAAAGCATGTTTAAAAACAGACAGGATTCCCATTTCTCAGTCTCACTAATAAAAGGGTTAAACCACTTGTAAGCGTTTACGGTTGTCGGTTTGCAGTTCACAGTTTTTCCAATAAACCATGAAAAAATGATTGAAGCATTTTGGATATTGATTCCAATCCTTTGTTTTTCCCAACCGTAAACCGATAACTGTGAACAGTTAGAACAATTACTTCCAATTACTGCACAATCATGATTTCAGAACTATGTGTTTCCTCTTCTTGCCTTTATTCTTTTCTTCTACTATCCTCTCCATATTTTTGTTTATCAGCTTCACGGCATCGGCTATTCTGTCTGTTTTTACCACAACGCATACAAATTTATTCAATAACCTTACGATATTAGGTCCAAATTTTCTGCCGGCCATAACATCGATACCGTTCATGACTGAAGCCGTGGCCCTGGCCTTACCGGGGTCTCCATGTTTTAATGATTCATCTTCTTCATATTTCACATTTTCCCGTGTCTCGACAAATTCCGCTCTGCCGTCAGAAAATTTGTAAATGTGAAAATACTTTGCCATTCCAAAATGGTCGTCATTAAAATTTTCTCCATCATCTGTACAAAAAGCAACAATTAAATCCATACATCTCCTCCGTATTCCCGTGTATTATTTGAACGCGTTGATCTTTTCCAGCAACATTCCTTCCGGCATGGCGCCGATGATATCACCCACCTTTTTCCCGTCTTTAAAAACAAGAAGATTTGGTATGGATCGGATATTAAACCTGGATGAAGTATTAGGATTGTTCTCCACGTCAAGTTTTCCGAATACGATATCACCCTTGTGACCTTTGGCCAGCTTTTCAATAATTGGTCCTACCATTTGGCACGGGCCACACCATTCAGCCCAGCAGTCAACAACGAGAAACGGATATTTGCCAATTGCCTCATCCATGTTTCCATCAGTAATAATAACCGGATAATCGGGATTGTCTGATAAAATTTCCCTTTGTTTTCTTTCCTTTTCCTCTTTTTCTAATATCTCCTTCGCACTGTTTGATCCGTAGCTGAGCACCTGATTGACAAATGTTCTTTCCTGCTGCACACCTATAGTGATCGAGCCCCTTTCCTCATTGATGACCTGTTGAGGAACGGATGAAACGTTGAACATTCTTGCTCTATCCATCATCTCCTGGGCTTCTATGCATCGCGCAACTATCTTGCCGCCGGATTCGATAGCAATCTGATTGGACAGAGTAACTGCCTTGGGGCAGTGTGGGCAATTAAGTGTGACATATGTCTCTATCAACATATCTCTGTCAATGTTTTTCAATTTTTCTCTGGATGAAGCATCGAGGGCACTGTCCCCACGTGAAATCATAGAAATGGCTTCAATGAAAGAACCCGCCTCGTGCCCTGCGGGCGCCCCAAAGTATTGCACCGGATACCACCCGTTGCCATCGCCGATAATAACGGTTGGAGAAACAGTGACACCCAGTTTCTTTGCCTCCTCCTCGTGCATACCATTAGAATCTACATGGATCTTACTGTTTATTTCTGACAACTCTTTCAAAAATTCTTTTGTAAAATCGACATACTCACTGTTGTTATTTCCCAAAATAAGGTTAGTGGAAAACAGCTTGATAGTAACATCATCTTTTAATTCCGCGTCAAATTTTTCCTTGATCTGCTGTTTTGTTTTGTCGTCAAATATCATTCTTTCTCTCCCTTCTTTAGTGGCCTGTCAGGCTTGTGTTATTATGCTGACATTTTTTATAATTGACAATATCCATAATCCTGATTATATTAGAATCACAATATATTCAATAACACTAATATAGTGTTGGTTCTTTTTTTGTCAACCACAAAAATTGAGACAGGGTTACAGAAGTTGCGCTGTTGTGCCCCTGCCCATTGGAGAGATTGTAATATTTACAACACATTCTCTAGCTCAAATTACCTGAAAGTCTGGGTGCTGGCAGAAGGATCAAAGACTTGGGACTTGCCATCGGCATGGCAAAGAAAATAACTTTTTCAATTAATAAGGAGGGTACTAAATAGATGTCAAGGTTTTTTTCAGGAAAACATACTCCTCTCTTGATGTAATGTCGAAGATGAGTTGATTTTAAAAAAAAGATGATTAGTAAAAATAGAAGAGGTGATTAAAATGCCAAGAGGTGATGGAACTGGTTCCGCAGGAGTGGGATCACGATCAGGACGTGGTGTTAAACCGCGTGGAACACAATTAAAAAAAACACAAAATATTGTTAACGGCGACGGAATCTCCCAAAGATTGGGAAATCAATTAATAAGAGGCTTAGAATTTAGCGGAAGCGGTCGGAGACGCGGCTTAGGCAGTGGTGGAGGACAAGGCATGGGAAGGGGCCGCGGACGTGGTATGGGCATGGGCCGCGGAGCATTAAACAGGGGGATAAACCAGATTGCAAATAGGTTTCCCGGAAATCCTGTATCGCAACCGCAGATGACGAGAAGAGAAAAAATGACTGCCCCCAAAGAACAGGTCCGTATCCTCGAACAGCAGATTCAGGATACCAAACAACGAATCGATCAGGTACAGAAAGGCAAGAACAATGCGGTTGCTCATGTGGATGTTCAAAAATGTGGATCTTGTGGGGTGTGCGTTGATTTTTGTCCCGTTGAAGCCATTGTCATTAATGATATTGCCGTAATTGATGAAGATAAGTGCATCGGGTGTGGAGCGTGCATTGACAGGTGTCCTTTTGGTGCGATTTCAATGAGCTGACACAATTTGAGGATCAAAGACTTGGGACTTGCCATCGGCATGGCAAAGAGGATGACTTTTCCAATTAATAAGGAGACGTAACATGTTGAAATTAAGAAATATGTTTATATTTGCCCCGATAAAAACGGGGTATGGCAATGGGAGCGGTAAAGTTAATGAAAGGCACGTTGCTTTTTACAAACGCAGATGCAAATACTTGGGCGCCGTTATTCCGGAACCGTTTTATCTCGATAAAGGATTACGCGAAATCCCTACACAGTTGGGAATAGATAACGATGACAAAAATGAAGGGTTACACAAATTAGTCTCCTCTATCCATGATTCGGGCGCCAAAGTAATTGCGCACCTCAACCATCCGGGGAGAATGGCAAACCCAAACATCCCAGGCAATTACTTTATTTCTTCCACGGACAAACCCTGTGAAAACGGCGGGGCAACTCCCACAAGAATGGATAAAAACAATATGGAGCAAGTTGCGGATCTGTTTGCGAAAGCCTCCCTGCGTGCAAAAAAGGCCAATTTTGATATTATCGAATTGCAGTTCGGTCATGGTTATCTTTTGGCGCAATTTCTTTCACCTTTTGTTAATGACAGGACCGATGAATACGGCGGAAGCTTTGAGAACAGGATAAGATTCCCCCTGGAGGTCCTGCAGGCAGTTAAAGAATCCGTGGATCTGCCCATTATCGCCCGGATAAGCGGTGACGAAATGATACCCAACGGGATAAAACTGCCTGAGATGACAGCATTTTCAAAGATACTGGAAAAACATGGTGCCAAAGCTATACACGTGTCTGCCGGCACGGTCTGCTCCACGCCCCCCTGGTATTTTCAGCATATGTTTGTCCCCAAGGGCAAAACATGGGAAATGGCAGCTAAAATTAAAGAAGAGATAACGATTCCCGTAATATTCGTCGGGCAGATCAATACGGTTGAAGATATCGAAAAAATACGTACTGAATTCCCAACTGATTACATCGCCACAGGCAGGGCTTTAATAGCAGACCCCGACTTTATCGGTAAATATCAAGGTAAAGTAAAAGGCGTTATCATGCCCTGTCTGGCCTGTGCCGAGGGCTGCCTGGGCGGAGTAAAATCGGGACAGGGCCTTCAGTGTCTTGTTAATCCTCAGGTAGGAAAAGAAACAGAAACTATTGAAAAGACCGAACAACCTGAACGATATGCCGTAATCGGTGGTGGTCTGAGTGGGATGGAAGCCGCAATAATCTTGAAGGAAAGAGGACACGATGTTGACCTTTATGAAAAAGATGAACTGGGTGGACAATTTAACCTGGCGCCTTTAACACCCAATAAGAGATCAATGGCAAAACTGGTTCCGTACCTGAAAGAAAGATTGAAAGAAAACAATGTTAATATAATCTTCAAAGAAGCAACAAAATCAGATCTTACAAAAAAATATGATGGTGTAATTATAGCAACCGGTTCAAAGCCATCTGTGTTGTCCATTCCGGGTTTAGATAAGTTCTACTGGGCAGATATCTTACTGGAGGAGAATTTGCCGGAAAACAAGAACGTCCTGATCATCGGCGGCGGTCTTATAGGTGTGGACATTGCTACCGGGTTGATACCGGGGAACAACAAAATCACCATTGTTAAAAGGACAACCGATTTCGGTGAAGATATGGAAATGATCGCCAAGAATCTTTCCCTTAAAATAATGAAGGGAAAAGAGACCGTTTTCAGCGACCACACACATATTAAAAGGATAGAGGGAAAAACTGTTTACGCCGAGCGAAATGGAAAGGATATACAGTTCAATGACATTGATATCATAGTTGTTTCCACCGGGATGAAAAGCTATAATCCCCTTGAAGAAGAATTAAAGGGGGAAATGCCGGTCTATGTTATTGGTGACGCTCGGCGGGTAGGAAACGCCCAGGATGCTATCAGAGATGGCTATGAGATTGCGAGATTGTAAGATATTAATGACTTAAAAGCTCAGCTAACTCTCTTGAAGAACCTTTTTTTAAAATCTCTCTCAGTTTTAGTGAATTATTGATAAATTTATTTCTATCCGTATTTTGGTAATTATGTAAGAGATTCTCTTTTGTAAGTCCTCTCTGAATAAATTCGGGGTGAAACTCTCCCCGGTTGTAAAAATCAAAAATGATATTTGCAAGCCCTATATGTTTTAAATGTACAAACCGTTTTGCTATAAAATAATCTAGATTGTTTGCTTTATATGTCAAAATAAAAGGAGTGCCGATAATAGCTGCTTCCAAAGTCGCCGTTCCGCTACAGATAAAAGCAAAATCACTCCTCAAGAGCGCTTCTTTTGTATCATATGAAATTTCAAATTCCGCTATATCTCCATAGATTGAAAGGTCTTCAAATTCTTTCGGAATTACTAAGATAGCTTTTGTATTAATTTCTTTATTCAGCTCTCGGAAAAGAGGCATTAAACATTTTATTTCACTTTTCCTGCTTCCAGCCAAAAAAGCTATATAACCAGTCTCTTTTATATCTTGCTTATACTCTTGAATCTCGTCTAAAAGCGGATTACCAAGATATACCGAATTCGAGTAAAATTTATCTTCAAATGGGAAAATAGAAATTAGTTTATCACAATATTTCTCTATTTTTTTTATCCTGTTTTTTCTCCAGGCCCAAACTTTTGGTAAAATATAATAGATTATTTCGATATCTGGATTTATTTTTTTTATTTTTTTAGCGAGTGGAATATTAAAGGCTGGAGAATCTATGAGAAGAACTTTGTCAACATCTTTTGATAATAATGCCAGTTCTTTGATCGCTTTGTAAGATTTTAAAATCTTTGATAATACATCAACAAACCCCATTATAGAAAATTCTCTAAGATCGTAAAGGGGCTTATCATCTGAAAGAAATTTGTCAAAAATACCAAATAATTCTAATTTATTATTTTGATATTTTAAAATTTCTTTCAGATGTAAATTCGCAGAAAATTCAAGAGCTGAAACTAAGATTTTCATTTTTGATTGTTATCATTAACGCTATTTTCTCTAACCCTCTTTGTGATTGATCATCCTGTCAGGTTGATATTATTCACTTCAGACTGTCAACTATCCGGGGCAGTATCTTGCCGGTTTGTCCTTGTAGAAAAATGTCGGCCTGGGCGGTCAGATCCGTTCGGTTGGGATTAATTTCGATGACAAACGCACCTTTTGATTTGGCAACAATCGGTAGAGTAGCTGCAGGATAGACCACACCCGAAGTCCCGAGAATCAGCATGACATTGCATGTTTGGGCCTGTAACATGGCCTCGTCCAACTGCTGAACAGATTCTCCAAAACCCACAAAATCAAGACGGCTGCTTCCCCCACAGGAACATTCGGGCAGTTGAGAAAAGATGTCTTCCATAGTAACGCGCTCCATGTTTCCGACGATTTTCTGCATCATTGTAAAAAACTCTTCTCGTTCATACTTCCAGCGCTGGCCGCACCTCAGACACTTCAGTCGCATGAGATTTCCATGCAGTTCAAACACGCGGCTGTTTCCCGCTTCAATGTGTAGATTATCGACATTCTGGGTCACAACCGCCTCAAGATAGCCCATCTTTTCGAGATCCGCCAGGGCAAGGTGTCCTGGATTAGGTTTTGCCCGTTTTATAGCTTCAAGAAAGCTGAGGAATATTTCACGGCCTTGTTCCGGATGGTTTGCCAGAACAGCCAGTATCCCCCCTGAACTGCCCTCAGGAAAGCGATCCCATAACCCCCCGGGTTCACGGTAAGTGGAAACGCCACTTTCCTTCGAAATTCCCGCGCCACTGAAGGCCACTACTCTCCCTTTTGAGCGAATCATTCCGGAAACTCTATTAATTAGTCCATCGTTAACCATCCGAACCTCCTTTTTGGGAAGAAAGTATAGGGCGTTGCGACTTGTGTGTCAATGAGAAATTAGCCACAAAAATGCAGCGGGGGAAGGGAATCGGGATTCTACAGTTTCCGGAATATGAAATATTAAATTTTTCTTTACAAAAAACATATCTTTGTATATATCAGAACGGCACGTAAGTCTGTAACCTGTTAGAAGCCGAAAAAGGTGGTGTATTTGAACAGATGAAACCTGATCAGCTTGAATATTTCAGAAATCTTCTAACCCAAAGGATTGATCAGCTTTTAGACGATGCGGGAAAAACTGTTTCAGAGATGACGGATGATCGCGTCAATCTCCCGGATATTACTGATAGAGCTTCTCTTGAATCAGATAGAAATTTCGAGCTGAGAATCAGAGACAGGGAAAGAAAATTAATAAAGAAGTTAAAAGATGCCCTAAGCCGTATCGATGATGGCACGTTCGGCATATGTGAAATATGCGGAGGCAAGATTTCTCAAAAAAGACTAATGGCAAGGCCTGTAACAACCCTCTGCATAAACTGTAAAGAGAAACAAGAGCGGTTTGAAAAACAAAGAGGAGAATGACACTTCCTCTTTTAATACAAAAACTTAACTCTTTCTCCATTTGCCAAAACATCATCATTTCATACTACTATTCATATAAACATGTATCGTAACTACTCATGTTCAAAGTTCCTGGGTTCAAGGTTAAGCAGATGAAACGAGACCTTTGCAGAATGTTCAATTTTGTTCAAGTTCAAGGAAGGCGAAGATTTTA
>JAGGSD010000422.1 GCA_021159265.1 Syntrophobacterales bacterium
GGGTCTGATTTCCTTCTCATTACAATGCCGTAAAACGGCATAGTGGAGCTTTTTACGAGACCATCAAAGATAAATTGATGCGACCAGCGGAAATCAGAGTTTATGCCTGTCTTTATGGAATGAAAGTATATTCTTTTGGCAAAGATGAGAGAATACGTAAGAGAAAAGACTTCTTGAAAATATATCAAGACGGAGCAAGAATTAGCTCGAAAAACTTTATCACTATCTTAAGTCCCAATCAAACGGGAACAAGAAGGCTGGGAATAACGGTTACAAAGAGCGTCGGAAATTCGGTAAAAAGAAACAGGGTTAAGCGTCTACTAAGGGAATTTTTCAGATTAAACAAAGATAAATTGCCTGATTCACAAGATATGGTAATCATCGTAAAAAAGGATATTCCTTTCCTTAAATATCAGGACGTTTGCGCGGAGCTGAAAGATCTTTTTTTGGAAAGAGCTGATATTTGAAATAATGTTTGCACAAATTTTGAAAAAGATATTTATCTTTTTAATAAGATCCTACCAGATAGCTATATCACCCTTTTTCCCCAGCAGTTGCCGTTTTTATCCAACGTGCTCTGAATACGCGATAACAGCCGTTAAACGTTTCGGCCCCTTCAAGGGCTGCTTCCTTGCCCTTAAACGCATACTTCGGTGTCATCCCCTGAATCCCGGTGGTTACGATCCAGTAGAATAGTCAAAGCAGAGCACGAAAATGGAGGTTTCTAAATGGACAAGAGAACATTGCTTGCTGTAACCTTGTCACTTTTATTGATAATGGGTTACCAGCACTTTTTTGTAAAAAAACCTGTTCCCAGTCAACAGGCACCTGCATCTGTACAGGAAACGGAAAGCATTGCCGCTGGCAGCGAAACAAAAATTGCAACGAAGACAACATCTTCTCTCCCCAGATCGTTAGTTAAAACAGATAATGCCGGCGCCCCTGGAGAAGATATAACAGTTGAAACCCCCCTCTATATAGCTATCTTTAATACTAAGGGTGCTGCTCTCAAATCCTTTAAGCTGAAAAACTACAAGACTGATCTAAGCAAGAACTCCAAGCCCGTTGAATTGGTCAGCCTTAATAAAAATATGAATTATCCTCTGAGCCTATCGTTTCCAAAATCAAGTGTGAATATTGCTCCAAATGTGATTTATGAAGCGGATAAAACCTCTGTAAATCTCATGAGGAAAATGAATGTTCAGAAATTAACATTTTCACGTTCATACCCGGGTGAAATAGAGATAGAGAGGATTTATACTTTCTATCCGGAGAAATACTCCTTTGACCTTACGGTAAACGTCAGGAACTTATCAAAAGACATTATAAAAGAAAGCGCGCTCCTGAGCTGGAACCAGTATGTCGATCCTGAAACCAGAACAGGCAGGTACAGTCATGAGGGCCCCATATCTTACGTAAAGGAAAAAATTCACAGAGAAAAAGTGAAGAAGCTCGGGGCGCCGAAATTCCTTGGGCCTGATGTGTCCTGGGGAGGATTCGAAAGCAAGTATTTTATAGTTGCTCCCATACCCCAGCAACCTTCGCTCACAAATCTTGTTATCTCAAAGGATTCAGAAAATGTCGTTTCCGTAAGTCTGGAAGGACCTAAAAACATTATTTTACCCGGTCAATCAGGAACGTTTAAATATAATATATATATCGGCCCAAAGGATTACGATATCCTCAAGTCGGAGGAAGTGGGGCTTGAAAATTCCATTGATTTCGGTTCCTGGATAAAGTGGCTTGCTCTGCCGCTTTTGATAGCTCTTAAATTTATCTACCAGTACGTCCACAACTACGGTATCGCCATAATTATATTGACATTGCTGGTAAAGATCATTTTCTGGCCTCTGGGCAACATAAGTTACAAATCCATGAAGGGAATGCAGCAGCTTCAGCCCAAGATGACCGAGATTCGTGAAAAGTATAAGGATGATAAGCAAAGAATAAATCAGGAAACAATGGCGCTATACAAGACATACAAGATAAACCCCCTGAGCGGATGTCTTCCCATGTTAATCCAGATTCCCGTTTTCTTCGGCCTTTATAAAGCGCTTCTCTACGCGATAGAACTTCGTCATTCACCCTTTTTCTTCTGGATACAGGATCTGTCCGCCAAAGATCCTTACTATATTACACCAATCATCATGGGAGCAACCATGTTCCTGCAGCAGAAAATGTCTCCACAGCCTGGAGGAAATGAAATGCAGGCAAAACTCATGATGTTGATGCCCGTAATTTTTACATTCATGTTTTTAAATTTTCCATCGGGACTGGTAATTTACTGGCTGTTTAACAATATCCTGAGCATCGGTCAGCAGTACTACATCAACAAACGAAACTCATAAAACGAGGCGACAACATGGATACGAAAACTCTGGAAATCGAAGAGAAAACCATTGACGCGGCTATCAAAAAAGCATGTGAAGAATTTAATCTGCCCAGGGAAAAATTGAACATAGATATTCTGTCTGAAGGCGCCTCAGGTTTTTTAGGCATTGTAGGCTCTAAAAAGGCTCGAATCAAAGCCAGCCCAATGTTTATTAACCTGGATTTGGACAATCCTCAGGAGGAAAAATCAAAACGGACCATTAAACAGTCAGATTTTCAGGAGGGGAATTTACAAAAGGATGAAGAAACTGAAGAATCTCTTACGATTAAGGCAAAAGAGCGCTTGGATGGCATACTCAAACGAATGGGTATTGATTTTCCTGTCCATGTCAAAGAAACTCCGGAATCCATAACACTGACAATTGAAGGGGACGGCAGCGGTCTTCTCATAGGCAGAGGGGGACAGACGCTGGATGCCTTGCAGTATATGGTAAATAAAACAATAGATAAGAATGGCAAATCTCGAAAAAGGATTATTCTGGATACGGAAGATTACAGAAAAAAGAGGGGTGAGACACTGGTTGCCCTTGCAAAGAAACTGGGAGAAAAAGTAAAAAGAACGGGAAAACCCGTTACTGTCAGCCCCATGAATTCCCATGATCGCAGAATAGTTCATATGGCTCTGCAAGGTGATAGGCAATTAACCACAAGGAGCCGTGGAGAGGGAACCTTCAGAAAGATTATTATATTGCCATCCAGAAAGGGATAAAGTCTTGGTTGCCGGATGCTGGACACTCGATACTGGTTATTATATTACGGGTGTCGACAATGGATATAAAAACCTGAAACCTGAAACCTGAAAGCTGAAACTTGAAACTTTTACAAAAAGATACAATAGCAGCCATAGCCACGCCATGTGGTGTGGGTGGAATAGGAATCATAAGGATCAGTGGGTCGGATTCAGAAGAAATCGGGCGCCTTCTGTTTAAGTCCAAAAAAAGTATCTCCTCGTTTAAAAGTCATTATCTGTACAGCGGAAATATTGTATCACCAACGACGGGTGCCATTCTCGATGAGGTTTTGCTCTCTGTTATGAGAAAACCTCACTCCTACACAGGAGAGGATGTTCTGGAAATTAATTGCCACGGTGGCCCGGTCGTTCTTGAGGCAGTCCTTAGTGAAGTCATAAAGGCAGGGGCGCGTCTCGCAGAGCCGGGAGAATTTACCAGAAGGGCTTTCATGAACAACAGGCTTGACCTGTCTCAGGCCGAGGCAGTAATCGACCTTATTATGGCTAAGACAGACAGGGGGCTTAATCTCGCTCTTTCCCATCTCAAGGGAGATCTGTCAAAAAAGATCAATGATCTCCGCTCTTCTATAATTGATCTTCTTTCGATTGTTGAGATATCGATCGATTTTACTGAAGAAGATATTCATACCTCACCAGTGTCAGAGCTTTCTGATTCTATCCAACACATTATAACTTCTATCGATGAAATTCTTTCTACATACGGTGAAGGAAAAATACTGAGAGAAGGTCTGTCCGTTGTCATTACGGGAAAGCCTAACGTTGGAAAATCAAGTCTCCTGAACAGACTCCTTAATGAAAACAGGGCCATTGTTACTTCTGTGCCTGGGACCACAAGGGATTTTATTGAAGAAGTGATCAATATAAAGGGGATCCCCGTGAAATTTATTGATACAGCAGGAATCAGGGATGTTGAGAATGTAGTAGAGCAAGAGGGGATAAGGCTGGTCTGGGAGAAGGTTTTATCATCGGATATAGTTGTTATACTCCTTGATGGAAGTAAAAACCTCACAGAAGAAGACATGGAAGTTATTGAGAAAAATAAGAACGGTGAAATCATACTGGCCGTCAATAAAAACGATCTTCCCCCAACGCTGAGAAACAACGCTCTCAGTAAAATACTTCCGGGGGTTAAACCTTTGTGGATCTCGGCAAAATATGGAGATGGCATTCCTGCTCTGAAGGAAGAAATTTATGCCCGAACGCTTCAAAACGGGCAGAAAGATATACAATCGAATGTCATCCTGACAAACCTTCGTCACAAAATTGCCCTTGAAAAAGCGGGCGAACTCCTCGCAAAAGCAAAAAGAAATATAATCAGGGAAATTTCCCCCGAGCTGGCAGCCTTTGATATGAGAGAGGCTCTCAAAAGCCTGGGTGAAATTGTGGGAGAAACAACAAATGAAGATGTCCTGGACAAGATTTTCGCGAATTTTTGCATTGGGAAATAAGTTTACAGCAAGCGCAGGTTATTTTTGAATTTAATCAGTTTCACAGGAGGTCAAGCAATGGAGCAATATATTCATCAAGAGTTGGAGAAGGAAGTAAAATCTATTTCCGGGAGCTACACCCTTGTCGAGGAGGAGCATCTAATCTACAGAGGGAGAAAAGTACTTTACGTTGTTGGTTTCGCTATGGTGGATAGTTCCTGTTGTGGTGTAGGCGGTTGTCGTTTTATCAACATTCCCGGTTATGTGGTTTCATGGAAGAGGGAAAAAGATGTTTCCGGCCTCCCTGTAAGTGAGATTGAGCCGATAACAGAAGAAGAGGAACAAAAAGAAATAAAAAAACTCCTGGAATTTAAATATCCGCACTCGCAAATACATTTTTATCTCACGGAAACCGATTTTAAAGGGCATATCAATGACTCTGTTGATTTATGAGGATTTTCGTTCAAGATCAAGCCTGCCTGTGTGTTGCCTGTCTGCGCCTGCCTGTGCCGCCTGCACGGCAGACAGGGCATGCGAAAAAAATAACGGTTCGACTGAGCACGCCGAAGTCTGCAGGCATATAGTTGATATTCCGAGGATTATTTTTTGAGCATAACGCAGAGATAGGGCGAAAAGACCTTAAATCAACAGAGTCATCAATTTTCATACTTTCCATTACATAAGGCAGCTACAAAGATCTTGACTTTTCCATAGCGATTTTCTAAAAAAGTAGCAATAAGGGGATGGAGTCCCCCACATAATTGTCCAACCGCTTCAAAAGGGCTAATGACTCCTGTCGCGTGATGTTTGTGCGGCGGGAGATGAAATTACTTTTACCCGCCTCGTGGCGGTTTTTTTATGCCTGCCTTCACACCAACAACAGATTCCAGTAAAGGTAAAAAGTCAATTGGAGGAATTCATGAGTTACAAATCGTATGGTACATCATCGAAAAATGGCGGAGCAGCTTATTCTGGTCGGTATAAAGAAGGTGATCAAAAAAATAATGGGAACTCAACTGCTGACAAAATGTATAATCTTTTTGATGAAGCTATTGAATATGTTGATAGTCTCGGAATTAGATTTATGAATAAAAAGAAGAAACTGGAAGAACTGCAACAGCGCCTTATGGAAGGACGGTTTCATCTTGCAGTCCTGGGTCAATTCAAGCGAGGGAAAAGCACATTACTTAATGCTCTTTTGGGTGATTCTCTTTTACCAAGCTCAGTCTTGCCTCTAACTGCAATTCCTACCTTTATCCAGGCTGGAGATTCTCTGCGAGCCGAGGCCCTGAGTGATGACGGCACTGTAAGTGATAAATATACGGGAAATTCAGTTGGAGAAATGAAAGTCTTCTTGTCAAAAATAGTAACGGAAGAAGCGAACCCCGAGAACCGCCTTGGGATATCCCATGTTAATGTCTTCCATACAGCACAACTCCTCAGTAAAGGCCTGGTTCTTATCGATACTCCCGGTATCGGGTCTACCTTTATACACAATACAGAGGCAACTCTCAACTTTCTCCCACAGTGCGACGCCGCAGTGTTCCTTATCTCCGCAGATCCTCCGATTAGTGAGGTGGAGCTGAATTTCCTGGAGAGAGTCCGATCCAGGGTGCCCAGGCTCTTTTTCATTTTAAACAAGGTGGATTATCTCAGCGATAGAGAAAAGGAAGAATCAGTTCAATTCTTCAAGAAAATTCTGAGAGAAGAGGCGGGATTCGATAACGACGTTTTGATATTTTGTGTCTCAGCCCTTAAGGGACTTGATGCAAAAAAATCATCCGATCATAATAAATGGTCTGAAAGTGGTATGGCGGAAGTCGAGGAACATCTCGGCAATTTCCTGGCTAAAGAAAAGGCTGCTGTTTTGCGTAAAGCCCTTTCATCAAAAGCAACTGATATTCTGGCAAATGTCCTGATGCAAATCAATCTTATTGTTCGTTCTCTCCAGATGCCCATGGATGAATTGGAAGAACGTCAGAGAACATTTGAAGAAAAAATAAAAGAAGTCGATTATCAGAAAGTGGTTGCCGGCGACTTATTAACGGGTGACAGAAAACGTTTGATGGAATTTCTTGAAAATCAGGCAGAAGATCTTCGCCATAAGGGACGTCTCCACTTTGAAAAAATACTGGAACAGATTCTGGAAGCAAACGCAACTGTGGATACAGCCCGAGAGACTTTACTCAAAGCGCTCCCGGTATTTTTTGAAAGAGAACTCGGTGAAATGTCACAGGTCTTTAATGTTCGCGTAACCGAAGTATTGCAGCCGCATCAGCGACGTGCTGACGAACTGATCGAAACGATACGAAAAACCGCGGCAGAGCTTTTCGAGATACCTTATCGTGCACCGGAAAGCTCGGGAGCATTTGAAATGACCAGGCAGCCTTACTGGACAACCCAGCAGCGAAGATCCTTTATGAATCCAATTCCGGAAGGTGCAATCTATAAACTGCTTCCCCACCGTATTCGAAAATTGCGAATAAAAAAATACCTGACGGAAGAAATTGAATTCATGGTTTTTCAGAATGTGGAGAACCTGAGGTGGGTAACTTTGCAGAACCTTAATCAAGCTTTCCGCCGCTTCAGCTTAAAACTTGCCGAGCTTCTTCAGGAAACGATAACTGCCACTCATGGTGCCATTCAGGAAGCTTCTGCAAAACGCTTGGAACAATCGCAGGCGGTGGCTGAAGAACTTGAGTTATTTGAAACCGTGTCAGCAAAGCTGGAAAATATCATGAAGAGATTTGATGGAGAATGAAACGTTTTTATTGTCCGAAATGTAAACCCGCAGAACTGGCAATTGATTATGTCATGAAACGCCATTGCCAAGTGGGAGGATTCTGCTTTTACAGACTGGAAGAACCGAATGGTTCAGACACCTGTTTCGCCTTATCAATCCTTCATTTACTTGGTATAGATTTCCGAGATGATAATACGTTAAGATATTTAATAAATCTGCAAAGCAAAGATGGATCATATCACAGCATCTTCACAGCTTATTATGCTATTAAGGGTCTATATTTCCTGGAAGAAAAACCTGAGTACGATCCAACAGAATACATCATTAAAAACATAGGTAATTACAGATTTAATATTGACAGAGTACCTGCGGAAGTGATTTCAATCTTTAAAAGACTGTACTGTTTAGTTGATCTCTGCTCTGTCCTGAAGATAAAAATTGCCCATGAAATAAAGCATGATATAGTTAATTCTATTTTGTCTTTCAAGAATGAGGATACAGGATTTGGCTATATCCGCTCTACCCTTTTGGAAACTTCACAGGCATTGGCGACATTAGAATGGCTGGATTTTCCCGTTGACGCATTAAATACAGAAGATTTTATAAGAAAATGCGAAGCTCCCTCTTTTGGATTTACAGGAATACCAAACGCATCTCTATTTTATATTGAACATATATACGGTGGTCTTGTTGCATCCAATATAATGTCGTACAAACCCCGCTATACTGGCCAATGTGCTGATTTCGTGAGATATTGTCAGAATAATAATGGGGGTTTTTCAAGAGGAACTTACGGGGGAATATCCACAATCGAGAATACGTATTATGCTGTTCATTCCCTGTCTCTACTATCCGATTAAAACATAGGTGAATATAGAACGAATTGTGTCGGCTTTCCCTTCACCCCCCTTCTCATCAGGGAAAATTCGTTGCCGGGAACAACTTGTTGATACTTTTGGTAATATACTGTAAATTTCCTGTGGCAAGTCAAGTAATCGAATCAGCAGGATTTCCCAATCCAGAGGGTTTATATGATGAGTGAGTCTATTAAAAAACCACGCCCGCCCATAGGACGTGATTTTTTTTAGAACGAATTAAAGCACTCACGTCATAAATTTGAACACTCTATGCCGGAGGGAGTCTGCCTTACTTTTATCCCCCGTGAAGGCAAGCATTTTCATTTTTCTTTTGCCGTTATCTTCGACATTCATAACAGACAATATCTCTGCGTTAATGAGAAATTTAATGGCATTTTGAAAATTCAACAGGGAAAGGGCCTCAGCCTTTGATATTTCCCCTTTTTTGTACATTTTCGTTCCAAGTTTCTGAATCTTTTTGACAAGATCTCTTTCTTGGATCTTTCTATATTTAAGATATGATATGCCTCTTATTGTAATCCAGTAGGATTCAATATAATTCTGTATCAAACCGGCAAAAGGAACAAGATTCGTTTTCCCCCGACCTTTCACCTCTATCGATGTCTCCATGCCGGTTTCTTTGCCGATAATCATACCCTTATCATGAATGTAAGATAGTACGTCATTCACTTCTTCCAGATCATCTACGTTATCATCAAAGATAAACTCATGCAGAAACAGTCTTTTGAGAAAACTGCAATCCTCCACAATCTTCGAAAGAGGAATCTCATCTTCATTGGTTGAAAGAATGGAAATCGCAACGAAAGAAATGGGAAGAAAAAAATGTAAGATATTGTTTTTATAATATTCCAGATTCATTCTCTTGTCATCGTCCACAGAATATATAATTTCTTCAAACTCATCCTCTTCATCTTCCTCCGGTCCCATCTTTGATATGTACCCATGCGATTCAAACCGGTCCAGTGCATCGGCCAGGGCTTTTTCCTTATTGGCAAATGTAGAGGAAAATCTAACTTTTTTATAGGAAAGATAGTCATAAAATACATCCAGGAGACTCATCAAATCTTCATGAGATATTCCTCTTCTGTAATGAGAGAGAAGACCCGAAGCTAAAAGAGAAAATGGGGATACAATCGATATTTTATTTATTTCGCCCACAATTTCATAACCTGTCTTTCTGTAAAAAACCTGTCTTTCCGAGATGGTCATTTCCTCAACGGGTATTTCTTCAGATGCAAGATATAACTTCAGGAATATGGGATCACCCACATTAAGATAAATACTCCCATAACGTTTCTTTAATAACTTTCTGCTTCTAAACAGAGATGATGTTTTTTCTTTTTCTTTCTCAGCTCCACCAAGCTCCTTCAGATAAGACTTTTCTTCAATAACTCTATCATAACCTATGTATATGGGGATTATGGCAAGATCCTCACAGCAACCCTCTCTGTAAGCCTGGATCACCGCTGAAAGTAAGCCATACTTGGGCATAATCATCTTTCCGGTACGGCTTCTCCCGCCTTCTATAAAAAACTCGATGGGGAAACCTTCTCCCAGGAGCACTTTGATATATTTTTCAAAAACTTTTCTATACAGAATGTTATCCTTGAAGGTCCTGCGCAAAAAGAAGGCGCCCGATTTTCTAAAGATATGCCCCATTGGCCAGAAGAGCAGATTGGTTCCAGCCGCGATAAAGGGCAATTGGATATTATTGTGATAAAATACATAGGAAATGAAAAGGTAATCGATATGACTTCGATGACATGGCACGACGACAAAAGGCATCTTTCTGGAAATATCCCTCATTTTTACGAGGCCTTCCCTGTCAATAATGACACCATCATAAATGTCATTCCAGAGCCAGGTCAGTAACTTATCCAATATCTCAATATAGGTTTCATTATAATCAGCGGCTATTTCAAAGAGATATTTCTTCGCTCTACTTACAACCTCCTCATAATTCTTGTTCTCTTTTGAGGCCATAACTTCTATGAATTTTCCGAGTTCAATGTCCCTCAAAACCATTTCAATAATTTCTTCCCTGGATTTCAGGACAGGACCTACTATTGATCTTTTTTCCAAGTCAATCCTGTGAATAAGTTCTTTCCTTACAAGATATGCAACCGTTTCCGGGGCTAAGGACGAACCGGTGTTTGTCTCTAAAAATTCTTTCAGATTGATCGGCTCCGACGATACCACAAAGGCCTTTTTGTGAAATCTCAGGAAATTGATTAATCGCCTTAACATTCCCGGATTCTCAGTCTGGCTAAACAAAATATCGGTCAGGGTTTTATTCTTTTTTTCCCTTTTTCTTCCGTATGCAACCAGCTGGGGCACAACATATATGGGAATATTCAATTCCTTTTGCGCACAAATCAGTTCAACCAGAGGATCTCTGGTATACTTACTTCCGATAAATCCTGAACCGCGGAGATATATAATAGAACTCTTCTTTCCTCTGGTTGTTCTTTTTAGAAACTTTCTTTTATAAGGATTGTGAAAGATTCGAGACAGGAAAGTCCTGAAGGCTGCGGGAAAGGGTTGCCAGAGAATCATATTAATCCCGTGACAATAAACAGGCACTATCAAGCCGTTTTTTCTGGAGAGATCCCGAATAATCAAAGAATTCAACTGGCTTTTATTTTTCAGAGCATAAATTACTATTCCTTCTTCCGAAAGACTTTTTAAACTCTTCAAATACTCTTCATCTATCCTTACGCTGGACGTAATCTTTCCAAGCAACCGGAATAAAGGGGACCCGTGCTGATCATATAGAGAACCACTATAGTATTCTCCAATTCTGGCGCCACACGATTCTATTTTTGATTTAATTGACATGGTCTTAGAAAGATTTGGAATCGGCAGGCTGTCTCTTATTCTGCTCGCCAGCTAACGGGACAATCTCCCGGAAATCGCTGAATCATATAGTTTCTTACACATTCTTCAATTTCCGCAGCCGTCGAAAAACTCATCACCCGATCAAGCAACTCTTTGGATTCTTTTAATGTTGCGCCCCTTATGATTTTTTTGATACGCGGTATTGCCAAAGGTGTCATGCTTAACTCATCCAAACCGAGACCAATGAGAATTATTGCGTAGGCAGGGTCACCCGCCATCTCTCCGCACATGGCAACCTTAATGCCCGCATTATGCCCAGATTCAACGATATGTTTAACCAACTTTAGTATAGCCGGGTGAAGGGGTTCATATAAATAAGCAACCCTGTCATTTACCCTGTCAATTGCTAAAGCATATTGTATCAGATCATTTGTTCCGATACTGAAAAAATCCACTTCCTTAGCCAGGGTATCTGCCATCATCGCCGCAGATGGTACTTCTATCATGATACCTGTTTGGATATTCTCATCAAAGGGAATTCCCTCTGCTGAAAGATCCTGTTTTACTTCACGAATTATCTTTTTGACCTTTCGAATTTCGTTAACACCCGAGATCATTGGAAACAAAATTTTCGTATCACCATAAGCACTGGCACGTAGAATTGCTCTCAACTGCAATTTAAATAAATCGACTTCTCGGAGACAAAACCTGATTGCCCTTAATCCCATCGCCGGATTCATCTCTTCAGCCAATCTGGGATTAGAGATAAATTTATCACCTCCAAGATCAAACGTCCTGATAGTTGCCCACTTGATGCCATCGCTTTCTACCACCTTTCTATAGCTGGAAAAGTGTTCCTCTTCTGTAGGAAGTTGCTCTCTGTTGATATAAATGAATTCTGTCCTATAAAGACCAATCCCTTCAGTTCCGTGACTCACCGCCGAGGGGATCTCTTCAATAAATTCTATATTAGCACCTATACCTATTCTGTGATTATCCCTTGTGATGGCAGGAAGATGAGCATCTTTAATGAGATCTTCTTTTATAAGCAGATAATGCTTTTGTTTATCTTCATATCGCTTTACTATCTCCGGGTCAGGGTTGATAATTACTACACCCGCGTTACCGTCTACAATAATCCTGTCACCTGTCTGGGTTTCCCTGGTAATTCTTTCTAATCCAACAACCGCCGGAATTTCCATAGATCTGGCCACAATAGCAGTATGGGATGTTTTACCACCCATATCTGTGGCAAATGCCAGGACATTTTGAATATTTATCTGAATTGTATCAGCGGGAGACAAATCTTTCGCAATGATGATGACTTTCTCATTAATGTCAGAAATTTTTTCACGCGTCCCATTTGAAAGGTTTCTTAAAATTCTCTCGCCGACATATTCTACATCGTTTATTCTTTCCTTGAGATATTCATCTACCATCTCTCTGAATATTTCTCTGTACTTAGATAAAGTTATCTTCAATGCCCACTCGGCATTTATACGCTTTTCTTTTATGTTCGATATTGTCTCATTGATGAACACCCGGTCCTTAAGAATCATCATATAGACATCAACAAATAGGGGTTCTATGCTATCTTTCTTGCTAACTTTTTCTTTTATATCAAGTAGTTCCTGCCCGGAGTCCTTCAATGCCTTTTTAAATCTTTTAACTTCCCGCGAAACAAGCGCATTCGTATCCAGTTTATAGTAAGGCGTTTGGGTCTCCTGGCAATCAAACAGATAGACCGTGCCGCTGATTATACCGGGAGATACGCCCGCGCCTTTCAGAACAACCGTGTTTTTTATTTCATCTGTATTCACTTAATTTTCCCCAAACTTGTTTTCTATAAGCTTCTCAAGATCTTTAATGGCATCACAAGCATCTTCTCCCTCTGCATTAATTGTAATCGTGCCCCCCTTGGGACAGGCAAGTGTTAATATACTCAGGATGCTCTTACCATCAACCTCATTACCATTGCTTTCAAAAAGGATTGTTGACTTATATTTTGTCGTTACTTTAACCATCATAGCTGCCGCTCTCGCATGCAGCCCCAGTTCATTTTTTAAAACGAATGTCTTTACCATTTTCATTTTAAAGAGATATAACCCAAAAAAGGATTGAACTCCCATAAAGTATCAGTATAGGAGAAATCCCCTTTTTAATCATCCAAAAACAAAGAAGGATTATGACCAATATAATGAGTTTTCCCAGAATTTCTAAATTAGATATATACGGCAGAGACGGAACTGGAAGAACTGCCCCTGCCAAAAATCCGAGAAGAATAACCGATATCCACCTTATATTCCCTGATCTTTCCGGCAGATTAAGAATTTTGATAAAATCAACAGCGCCCCTTCCATCTTTGTATCCTTCAATGAACCCCTTTAATCTAACCCACAGGTGAAGGGGATTATAAATTACAAGGAATACAAAAGGAGCCAAAATAAAACCCTTTATTGCCATAATGACTCCAATAATAGCTGTTGACGGTCTTAAGGCGCCTCCGAAAAAAGGATCTCCTATCGCTGCGTAAGGCGCCATAAGAGCCTTTTTAAGATTGACAGCTTCCGTACAATTACCACTTTCACGGACGTGCTCTTCAAGTTTTACGACAGAGCCAATAACAGGCCCTGATAAATAGGGATGAGTGCTAAACAATTCAAGATGTCTTGTCAGGAACCCGGCAATTTGCTTTCTATTTCTCCCCGATTTTTCAACTATAGGAAGAAGAGAAAATACAAACGCAATATTTTGCATGTTGGAAAAGTTCCGCGAGGATTGAATGGAAAGAGACCTTAAAAATATTTTTACCAGATTATAAGTTCTTGTTTTACTGGATTTAGTATGTTTGCTAATATCCACCATTAGAGATTTGTGCGTTTACATCCTTTATTTCTCTGGAATTTTATTATATAATTTTTTGATTAAAGTACCAACCAAACCTTGAGGCACTCATAAAAAAGTCTATGCCGTGTCGTTCTGAGGAGCGGAGCGACAAAGAATCTCAGTGATATTAGATTCTTTGCTATCGCTCAGAATGACAAAAGAGTGTTTTTGTGACTTTCAAGTAACTCAAATCTGCAAATGTGTTGTAAGTAGTTCATGTTCTTTAA
>JAGGSD010000167.1 GCA_021159265.1 Syntrophobacterales bacterium
CGCTCCGCTCCTCAGAATGACACTACGTGAACTTTTTACAAATGTATCAATTTTGGTTATTTGCAAAAGCAGCCTATTTACGATTCAATGCCTGCTCCACAAAATTGTTCAATCTTTCCTTACTACCTGTCCATGACCTTGTGTTATCGAGTAAAAATTCCGACATTTTATTCACCATACAGCTCGAACAAAGGTGAATCATTTTCAAGCTTGTGATTTGCCGCACAATGAACAATTTCTCCGAGGTTTGGCCGCACAAAAAACATCTGCCAGGTATATCTTCCTCATGTAATTCGTAGTAATCTTCATCACAGCATTTCATAAATGGACACCCTGAGCTGGAAAAACCACAAATTTCACAACTAAAATCAAGGGTACTCTATTTGGGAAATTTTAACACAAAGGTTGTGCCTTTCCCCACTTGCGACGAAACTTCTATCTTTCCGCCGTGAGCTTCCATGATCTTCCTGCAAAAATTAAGCCCCAGCCCAGAGCCCTTTTGCTCTTCTCCTTCTCTCTTCACACTGTAAAACGGTTCAAAAATAAAAGGCAACTTTTCCTTGGGAATACCCATTCCTGTATCCGATATGCTTATACTAACATAGTATTCATCATGCCCGGCACGTATAGATACTTTGCCACCGCTTGGTGTATATTTTGCGGCATTGCCCATGATATTCGTAAGAACCCTCATCAGACTTTCCCCGTCTCCGGTTACTTCCGGTATATCATCCGAAACATCCGTCTCTATTGTAAGCTCTCTTATATGGTAAAGTGGAGCAATTTCTTCTACACTTCGTGTAATGATGCCGGGAATATCAACAGGGTTTTTCTCCGGTTCGAAAATACCGCTCTCTATATGGCTTATATCCAGCCAGTGTTCAACGAGAGCTTTCAGGCCTTGAATACGTTTATTACACCGTTCGATAATATCATTGGCATCTTTATCCAGGCAACGACCCGCTACCGCCCTGAGGGCCTCTAAATATTGTTCAATAACCAAAAGGGGTGAACGCATCTCGTGGCTCACAAAGGTGATAAAATTCTTTTCCATCTGCTCTTTTTCATCCCTCAACATCCTCGTTTCCATCTTGAGGTTGCGGTGTTCAAAAGCACGTTTGACTACAGCCCTTAACTGGTCGGGGGTGAAGGGTTTAGGAAGGTAGTCATACGCCCCTTTCTTCATAGATTCTACTGCGGAGACTATTGATGCGTAACCGGTGATCACAATCGAGACAATGTCGGGTATATCCCTTGAGAGGAAATCTATGATTTCCATGCCCGACATGGAAGGCATCTTCAGGTCAACAAAGGCTATCTCAGGCTTGCTTTCCCTGGCAATCCTGATGCCCTCCTTGCCGTTTTCCGCTGTGAGCACAACATGCCCGGATTTTTCCAAGGCCTGTTTGCACCCATCTCGTATGGATTCTTCATCATCGATTATTAAAATGAGTCCCTTATCGGTATTTACTGCCATATACTATTATCCCAGCAGTCGCTTGACATGTTTGAGAAGATCATCGGCCTTGACAGGCTTGTTCAGCACCAGGTCTACCCTTGGAGATTCCTCTGAGGGTTCAAATGACTGGTAGGGTCCCTGAAGATCAACTCCACTCAGCATGATCAATGGCATGTCTTTCCCTGCTTCTATGGAACGGATCTTTGATACCACAGTGAATCCCTCACCCCATGTCTCCATCATCATATCCGTAATGGTAAGGTCAGGAGAAACCGATTTTACCATTTCCACACCGCTCTTCCCATCTTCTGCCAGAAAGACCTCGTATCCGCCACTCTCAAGTATAATTTTGGTTGCCATTAAAAAATCCCTGTCATCATCTATCAGGAGTATCTTTTTCTTCGCAGTCATAATAGTTCACCCCCTTAACTTGTTCTGCAGTCTGTTACTGCAAAGCAAATGCCAAAATATAATGTGTTGATTTATTTGGGAAAATTGGATGACTAAAAAGAAGTGATCATTTGAGAGGGGCAAAATTCCCCATACGCGGGGAAGATAACCCCGGATCCATGACTTCCAACCCAAGAATCCAAAGCAGGCACGGGCGTGTCCCTGCCTGCTCCGCGAGCAGCGCGGCAGGCTGACACGCGCAGACAGGCACGGGATACAAAACAATATCAAATAACAGTTTTAACATGTTGTCTTGTGGCCCGAAACAGTTCTTAATGTTTTGAACATTATGTATTCGGATTTGTTTCGAATTTCGATATTCGAGTTTCGAATTTATTTTCTGCCAGAAAAAACATGTATTTTACAAATAAGGAACTGGAAATAAATAAGTCATTGGAATTAGCGCTCTGATTTAGGTTAGTTTTGGTCGATCCGATTGAACAAAAACACAGAATTAGCAAAGCTAATTTGAGGATTTTGTAAATGAGGAGCGGCTAAAGATGGCCTGAAGCAGAGATGCGAAAACGATGAGTTATTAATTTTCAGTCCCTAAGCACCAAATTGTTCCATCCTTATGCCATAGTTGCGTATCTTCATCCTCAGGGTTTTTCTATCAATGCCGAGGAATTTTGCCGTCTTGCCGATCTGAAAGTTGAAGTGCCGTAAGACTTTCTCTATGTGATCTTTTTCAACATCGACCAGGGTCATCTTACCTGAAAGAGAATCCACTACCGGAATCCTTGCTCCTCTGTTCTGCCCGTAGTAAAGAATGTCGGACAGGTTGACAACGTCATTTTCGCAAAGCACACATAAACGTTCCATGGTATTCTTCAGTTCTCTGACATTGCCGGGCCAGCTGTACGAGGTTAGCGATTTCTTTGCCTCTTCCGAGAGGCGTTGCACCTTGCTATTGTGTCTCTTTTTATATATATCAAAATAATGCCGGGCAATAGGCAGTATGTCGGATTTGTGTTTCCTCAATGGTTCTATATCTATGGGTACCACTGAAATCCTGTAAAACAAGTCTTCTCTGAATTTACCAGATTCCACTTCTGCCCGGATATCCTTATTTGTTGCAACTATAAGTCTAACGTCCACTTTTTCAGGCGATGAACTGCCAACCCGCGGGACCTCCTGTTCCTGGATTACCCTTAACAGCTTGGCCTGGATGTTAAGACTGATATTGGAAATCTCGTCAAGGAACAAGGTCCCCTTGTCTGCCATCTGGAAACGTCCCTCGCGTGATTCTGTGGCTCCGCTGAACGCCCCTTTGACATGACCGAAAAGTTCGCTTTCCATCAGGTTTTCAACCAATGAAGAGCAGTCAACGGGGATAAATGGTTTGTTACTCCTCTTGCTGAGACCGTGTATGATACGCGCGACAAGTTCTTTTCCTGTGCCACTCTCTCCCGTAATAAGTACTGTGCTGTCTGTTTGTGCTATCCGCCGAATAGTTTCCTTAAGTTCTTTCATGTAATCGCTGTTGCCGATCAACACGGAAAGAGTTCCTGCTATATCCCGCATATCATACCTGACCAGGGCATCCTCCACCGCTTTTTTAAGCTCCTTTGCGCTGAAAGGTTTTGTCAAAAAATTATGGGCGCCGTATCTCATGGCTTCAACAGCCATTTCAATGGTCCCGTACCCTGTAATAATTATGACCCGCGCAGATATGGAACTCTTATATTTGAGCTTTCTCAGTATATCCAGGCCTCCCATCCCGGGCATCCGTATATCAAGCAGAACGAGGTCATAAATATCTTTGAGCGCCATTTCAAGGCCATAGAGCGCGTCTCCTGTACTTTCAACCCGATAGCCCATACGGGAAAGGGTTTGACGACAGGCATCCCGTATCGACTCTTCATCGTCTATAATAAGAATTTTTACTGTTTCCTTAAACAATACTTGATCCCTCTTTCTTTTCCCTGTCAGCGTCTCTGTCCATTTCCGTGTCTGCAGGCAGGAAAATGTTAAAGGTTGTTCCTTTACCGGGTTCGCTTTCCACATCGATGAAACCGTTATGTCTTTGGATTATCCCATATGCGATGGGCAATCCAAGACCGGTTCCCTGTCCGGGTTCTTTTGTTGTAAAAAAGGGTTCAAAAACATGTGGCAGATAAGCCTTGTCTATCCCCTTGCCCGTGTCTGATATGGTTATTTTTACTGTCTTGGTACTGGCCAATAGACATATTCTTTCTGTTTCTGTTTGCGCCTCTTCCTCTGTCCTATCCGAAAGCCAGTCGAGCAACTTCGTTGTTATTGTGAGTCTGCCCCTCCCCTCCATGGCATCAGCAGCATTTATAAAGAGATTCAAAAAAACCTGTTCCAATCTTGACCTGTCCCCTTTTATGTCAGGGAGGTCATCTGCAAGCTGTGTGTTTATCTCTATTCCAAGAAACATGGATTGGTCCTTTACCAGATTCAGCGATGTAAGGATGACATTGTTTATTTGAAAGGGCAGCATTTCACTGGAAGGAGTTCTGGCAAAATCTAAAAGATTCTGTACGATTTCTTTACACCTGTTAGTTTGATATATGATCTTTTCCACATTTTCTCGTCCTGCCGGATTATCTTCGGGAAACTCCTCAAGCAGAAGACTGCTGTACAGAAGAATCCCCCCTAACGGATTATTTATCTCATGAGCCACCCCCGCTGCCATCTGCCCCAGAGAGACCAGCCTTTCTGTCCTTGTGAGTTGCTGAAATGCTTCCTGCAGCCTGTTATCACGGTCCTTTAACGATTTCACCATGTTATTGAATGCCTCGTCCAGTATGTCAAACTCTGAAGATTTGTCACGTGGCAGTTGGTGATCGAGATTGCCGGATGCGATGACCTCGGTAGCGTGTTTCAGAATGCGTATCTTTTTTATGATGCTATGACCCAGGGAAAAGGAAATGACAAAAGCTATTACCATACCAAGGCCTGTTACCCCCAGGAATGTCCAGATGGTCAACAGCTTCATGTCCCTGTATTTCGCTTCCAATATCCCTGTGTAAAGCATCCCTATTATATTTTTATTAATATCATATATGGGAGTGTAGGAACTGATGTACCAATTGTTTACAACAAATGCCCTTCCTGTCCAGTCTCTGCCCTGTTCAATAACTTTTTTATACACTTCCCTGGATACAATGGTCCCAATTGCCCTCTTGTAATCTTTTGTCATCACATTGGTGGCTATGCGCACCCCCCCCTGGAATATGGTAGCAAAACCCATATCGCGATCTTCATACTTTTCATCAAGGTATACAGTCGCTTTTACTTTATCCACAATGGCATAATTCCTGTTCAGCAGGATACCCCCAACCAGTGCCCCCAAAAAATTTTTTTCCCTGTCAACAATAGGACAGGCTACTTCCAATACCATGCCCTCTGAGAGATGACTTTCCTTAACCTCAATAGACTGTGGAGTCTTTATGATAGCCATCTCAATCCGTGAAGAAAGCTCCGGATTTTCCCTCTCAATGAGCCTGATGGGCATGAGTTCAGTGGCCGACTGGAGCGTTTTTTCTTCAAGACATTTCCTTACAACAGGATCCAGTAGGACGTTGTCTCCGCTGACCCCAGGATTAAATGCCCTGTACAGCACTGTGCCGTCGGCATCCACTAAAGAAAGCATATCGATACTCATATAATAGGAATCTTTCGGAGTACAAGATATTTGGGTTCCCTCATGGATTAATCTCTTAAGCTCCTCCCCCACATGAAGGGTGCCGGAGGCAGTTGTCTCATGCAAAGAAAATTGCAATGCAATATAGCGAATCCGGCATGCCAGTTTTTCTATGCTGTAATTGTAGATTAATTTTGCTGTGTTGATATCCTGTTGCACCCTCCCTCGCACCTCATTTACGGTATTCTCGTCTATCACTCTTATTCCCACAAAGGTGGCTACCGCGCCGGTAAGACATGTGGCTATCAGGAAACCCAGAACAAGACGCTTTTGCAGATTTGCCATGAAAAGTTTATTCAACAACTCTTTGATAAATTTCATCGTAGATTCCCGCGGTGTCCAACAAATGATAATACAGCAAAGCCCCCCACCCACCGGGTGGGAATTCCCTGTGAGGAAAACATTTAGTAACTACTCAGGTTCACAGTTCAGGGGTTCAAGGTTCAACAGTTGAATGAAGAGAAATGAGTAATATTTCAATAAACACGGGCAGGGGTGACTTTAGTCGCCCCTGCCGGGAGGTTAAAACCTCCCCTCCCCTCATTTACTGGAACTCTTTTAACCGTGAACGGTTCGACGGCTCGACTGAGCTCACGCCGAAGTCTCGCCGAAGGCTGAGCTCGTCGCAGGCTCGCCGAAGGCTGTGAACCTTGAACCTGTCAACCTGAGTAGTTACAACATTTATTCATATTGCACCCCTTACCCAGCCTACAAGGCGGGGCTTACAGGACGCGTCCTCTGTCATAAGCAAGTAATCTGTCCGGTTTATAATGAGTCGCCAGGCAGTGACCAATGAAACGAACAGAAATATTACAGGAGACCATGAAGAAGTGTATACCAGGGGATCAAGTTGCCGTTTGACCTATGGTGATCTATCTGGTTCGTATGCTTAGAAAGGGCGGCTTACTGGTAATCAGCGCCGAATTCAGCCTCAGTGGCTACAGATCTGCCCACATTATTGTGGAGTGGATGAAAGAACACCTTGACTTGAGGAAAATCATCGACTGCAAGAGCGATGTAAGGCGATCAAGAACGCCATCATAAGTCAACTGGCGACTTGACCCCTTTTCCTCCTACTTTTTAACAGTTCGTATCCTCAGGGCTTCTTCATAGGCTCCAACCGCCTTGATCAAATTTTTCTCCTTATCTTTAACCTCGGAAAGAGATCGGTAAGCAGTCCCAAGATTATTTTGTATCCCCCCATAATTTCCGGGGTATTGGTCAGCCGTGTAAATTTTAAGAGCCTTTTTATAGGCACTAATCGCCCTGGTCAGATTTTCCTCTTTATCCTGGACTTCGGAAAGAACAAGATAAGCATTACCTATATTGTTCTTTATCATAGCATAGTCCACAGGGTATTTGTCCGCCGTTTTCCATTTAAGGGATTCTTTATAAGCCTTGATCGCTTTAACCAGATTTTCCTTCTTATCACGAATTTCAGAAAGAATACGGTAGGCATTGCCCAGGTTATTTTGCGTCATGGCATAATCCACAGGATATTTATCAACTTTGTAGATTTTAAGAGCTTTTTCGTAAGCCTGAATTGCCTTTGACAGATTTTCCTCTTTATCGCAAACTCCTGAAAGAGCAGAGTAGGCTGCTCCAAGGTTATTCTGTGTCATTGCATAATTAACAGGATGTTTGTCAACAGTGTAAATTGTTAAAGCTTCCTCATAGATTCCGAGCGCCTTTAACAGGTTCTTTTCCTTGTCGCGAACCTCTGAAAGAACAAGATAAGCATTACCGAGATTGTTTTGTGTCATGGCATAATCGATTGGGTATTTGTCAACCGTATAGATCGTTAAAGCTTCTTCATAGGCTCGAACCGCATTGATTAGATTCTCTTCCTTATCCTGGATTCCTGAAAGGGTGCGATAGGCATTGCCCAGATTATTCTGCGTCATGGCATAGTTTAAAGGATATTGGTCAACCGTATAGATCGTTAAAACTTCATCATAAACCCGGATGGCTTTTAGCAGATTGTCCTCCCTGTCCCGAACTTCTGAAAGAGCCCGATAGGCTGCCCCAAGATTATTTTGCGTCCCGGCATAATTTAAAGGATATCTTCCCTTTGTGTATATTTTTAGAACCTCACCATAATGTTGAATTGCCTTTAGCAGGTTTTCTTCTTTATCTCTGATCTCTGAAAGAATAAGGCAGGCATTGCCAAGATTGTTTTGAGTTGTTGCATAATCCACAGAATCTTTTTTAACCGCATAAATTTTTAAAGCCTGTTCATAAGCCTGGATTGCTTTCAAAAGATTTTTCTTCTTGTCACGAATCTCGGAAAGAGTGAGGTATGCGTCTCCTAGATTATTCTGTGTCTCAGCATAATCTTCAGGATCTTTGTCAACCGTCCTGATTTTCAGGGCCTCCGCATAGGAATGAAACGCGTTTGAAAGATTCTTTCCCTTATCCCGTATCCTGGAAAGGGCACGATAGGCCATTCCGAGATTATTCTGTGTCTCGGCATAGTCTTCAGGGTGTTCATTAACTGTAAAGATTTTTAAAGCTTCGCCGTAGGATTCGATTGAGTTGTAGAGATTCTCCTCCGTATCCCGGATTTCTGAAAGAATAAGATAGGAATTACCGAGACTGTTCCGAGTCACGGCATAATCAACGGGATACTTGTCAACCGTCCTGATTTTCAAGGCCTCCGTATAGGAACGGATTGCGCTTGCCAGGTTTCCCTCTTTATCTCTAACTTCGGAAAGGGCACGGTAAGCATCCCCAAGGTTGTTCTGCAATATGCCATATTTAACAGGATACTTATCAACAGTATAAACTTTAAAAACTTCCGCATAGGATTTGATTGCTTTGACAAGATTTTCTTCCTTATCGCTGTACCTGGAAAGAGCATGATACGCAACTCCCAGCCTATTATGTATAATGGCACATTCGTCAGGGCATTCTTCGATTGTCTTAAACTTAAGTGATTCATTATAAGCCTGGGTTGCCTTAAGCAGGTTTTCCTGCCTGTTGTTTATGATGGCCAGATTCTCATAGCAAATCCCTTCGTGATTTTTAATATGACTATAAAGCTCCGGCTCCTTTTTTTCAGATAGTATTTTCAACACACTATCATATATCGTCAGCGCTTCTTCAGTCATACCTTTCCCCAATAATCTATCCGCGCTATCTACGGAAGTTTCAATTATCATTTTGTAAAGTTGCCGCTCTTTGTAAATAAAAAAATGATTGTACGCCAATATCGCCAAAAAAGCCCCGATAATGGCGCCTGTTACAACAAACCACAGATTTTTTTTATTCCTTTTGTTACTTTCTTCCATGTCATACCTCCATGACTTAACCAACCCCGGATCTGATACGACCGATTATTGAATCTTCAATCTCTGGTTTACATAGATTCGATCTCTTTGCTTCAAATTGTTCAGATTGATTAAAATTCCCGTAGATGTTTTATTCGTTTTCGCAATTTGTTCTAATGTATCTCCTCTTCTTACAATGTATATTCTCGATTTTGGCTCCTGAACAGCCTCAGAAGGGATCTTCAACTTCTGACTGACATAGATCCGATCTTTCAGCTTCATATTATTCAGCTTTAGTAAGGTTCTTATATCTGTGCCGTATCTCCTCGCAATTCTTTCTAATGTATCTCTCCTCTTTACAATGTATGTGGAGGTTTTCAGCTTTTCGGTAACAGCGGGAAGAACCCTTAACTTCTGACCAGCATATATTCGGTTTCTGCTTTTTAGATGATTGAGTTCCTGAAGATTTTTTATAGTTGTGTTATGTCTCCTGGCAATTCTTTCCAGATTATCGCCCCTTTTCACAACATAGGTTACAGGCACTGTCTCTTTAATAACAGCCTCAGAAGGGATCTTCAACTTCTGACTGACATAGATCCGATCTTTCAGCTTCATATTATTCAGCTTTAGTAAGGTTCTTATATCTGTGCCGTATCTCCTCGCAATTCTTTCTAATGTATCTCTCCTCTTTACAATGTATGTGGAGGTTTTCAGCTTTTCGGTAACAGCGGGAAGAACCCTTAACTTCTGACCAGCATATATTCGGTTTCTGCTTTTTAGATGATTGAGTTCCTGAAGATTTTTTATAGTTGTGTTATGTCTCCTGGCAATTCTTTCCAGATTATCGCCCCTTTTCACAACATAGGTTACAGGCACTGACGCCGGGGTTGACGCATGAGAAGCAAAAACAGGTCGTTTAAGTTTACGCACTTCACCTTTAGCAAACGAAGACGGAAGTGGAAAAAATTCCTGAACTGAAGAAGCAATTGCCCACGCAACCTCTTTCCGATAGGAAGACTTCCGAAGGAGAAGTTCTTCATGCGGATTTGAAATATAGGCAACTTCTATTAAAATCGACGGTGTATCGGGTAATTTTAACACCCTGAAGGGGGCCTCGTGAACTTTAGAATATTTTATGTGATTGATTTTTTTAAGGTCTTTAAGAACTATTGAGCCAACGGATTTCGACAGATTATATGTCTCCGTTTGTAACATGTTGAGGGTGATGGGATCAGACTCACCATTATTCTGTCCATTGGGAACTCCTGCAATAACATCGGAAAGGTTTTCATTCCTTGCCAGGAGTCTGGCGGCCTCGCTGCTCGCCCCCCTGGTAGAAAGACAATAGACAGATGAACCTCGCGCTCCTCTGGATCTATACGCATCTGTATGTAAGCTGATGAAAAGATTTGCTCCGTATTCTTTTGCTATCTTCAATCTTTTTTTAAACGAAACATAATAATCTCCTTTTCTTGTAAGAAATGCTTGGTATCCTCTGTTTATAAGGATATCCCTCAGATCTTTTGCAATTTTCAGGACGACGTTTTTTTCTTTTGTCCCCCTCCGTCCTATCGCTCCCGGATCTTCTCCCCCGTGACCCGGATCTATGACTATAATTTTTTTCTTCTCCGAAATCTGAATCTGTTTTCTTTCTTGACTTTCTTTTTTTTCAATTTCGGGAAGTCTTACATCAATTACAACACGATGTGGTTTATTCAATACTCTTTGTAATGTAAAGATCTTAACTTTTACATTTTTTGACAGCCACAATTCGACTCTTACCTTGTTCCCGGGAAGGGGGCACAAGAAAATTTTTTTAACAGCAGGTTTATTGAGAATATATTGATGTGGAATTGTTGCTGGGAAGGCTGTATTTTTAAAATCAATGGTTAACTTCCGGTTGTTGTCTTTTGCTTCATACTGTGCCCTCTCACTTGTATCTATCACGACTCTCGTATAATCAGGCGCCGTCCACCACCTTATACTAAGAATATCTATCGAACAAAAAGCACTCGAAAAGGGAATATTAAGATATAATAGTCCTATGAAGAACGCAATTTTGGATGCTCTTGTCATTATCCCGGCTAATCCCTTTCCTTATTGGGGTTTGCTTACCAGTTTTATTGAAAGATTTCAACCTTAAACACAGATTTTTACTGCTTCACTATCCTCTCTACTGTGTTGTAAAATTTTCGGTTCTTCTCAAATTTGATGCATTCGTAAAAAGTCGAATTTCCCCTCCCCTGGTGGGAGGGGATAAAGGGGAGGGGGACATAACTAGTTGAAATAGCAGTGTTCTCACCCTCACCCCTACCCTCTCCCATCAAGGGAGAGGGAGTTTTTTGGACTTTTTACGAAACTGTCAAATTTAGTTGTAGAAAATTATGATATTGATGGAAAAGAGATTGACAATAACTCATCTAAATGACATTTAAAAGGCCATGCGTTTGCAGGAGATCCGCAATGAAAATTATAGATATGCTGTTGAAAGATCAATTCACTCTTTCTTTTGAGGTTTTTCCACCGATAAGGGAAGGTAATTTCGATAGCCTGTACTCGACGATTGAAGAATTGATCAAGATAAATCCTCATTTTATCTCGGTTACTTATGGAGCAGGCGGCAGCACGAGAGATAAAACGGTAGAAATCGCATCCAGGATCAAGAACGAATTTCGTCAAGAGGTCCTGGCACATTTAACCTGTGTTCAGGCATCAGCAGAGGATACCGCTAAAATACTCGATACATTTAAAGCAGAAAATATAGAAAATGTCCTCGCCTTACGGGGTGATCCGCCCAAAGAGGAAAAAGCATTTCTTAAGCCGGAGGGGGGATTCGGGCACGCCAACGAACTGGTTGAATTTATTAAAATGAAAGATAATTTTTCTATCGGCGTTGCAGGTTATCCCGAAGGGCATATTGAGGCTCCAAACCTGGATGCTGATATAACAAACCTCAAACGAAAGGTAGATGCTGGGGCTGATTTTATAATTACACAACTGTTTTTCAACAATGATGACTTTTATCGGTTTCGTGACTTGTCAATTGCCAAGGGAATCAGGGTGCCGATTATTCCAGCTATTTTCCCAATTTTCAACTATAAACAAATATCTAAAATCGCTTCGCTCTGTGGCGCCAAGTTACCATCGAAATTGCATGATAAACTTTGTAAGGTCAGTGACAAGAATGAGGAAGTTGAAAAATATGGGATTGAATACGCTACCAGCCAGAGCGAAAAACTCCTGAATAATAACATACCTGGCCTTCATTTCTATAGCATGAACAGAAGCCGACATGTTATTCAGATTATCAGGGAACTTCATCTTCCCATACAAAAATCGGTCCCCATATCCGAATAATCCAATATTGACAGATGTACACATCGGCATTCAAATCAACTGACGGGTATTTCATTTGCGTGATTACTGACCGGGGTTGTCCCGTTGAAGCAGCTATAGTTACCCCTCATCGGAAAAGAAAGGGCGATTAGCTCAGCAGGATAGAGCGTTGGCCTCCGGAGCCAAAGGTCACGGGTTCGAATCCCGTATCGCCCTCCATACTATTTATCAGGGAGTCACACAGATACCATCACTGTTTTCCGTTTGAATTGATAGTTGTGAAGTAACTACCCAGGTTCAAAGGTTAAAAGGCACAGAGGCACAAGGCTTATTTGCCTTGCTGTTATTATATTATAACAAAATGCAAAAAATCTCTGTCAAATGATACACTCGACGGTTCGACGGTTCGACTGAGCTCGCTGAAGGCTGAGCGTTCGACTGAGCTCACACCGAAGCGTGCTTTTGCCACTTTGTGCCTATCTGAATAGTTACGTTGTGAAAGGGTTTTGAGTTTGAAAGTGTCTCGCTGATATTGGCATAGAGGAGTGCCCTTTTTCATCTTTTTAATATGTGCACGGCACAGGCAGCCCCTTGAGCGCCGTGGCAGTGTGTCATCCCAACCTTAGCTCCTTCAACCTGTCTCTCACCGGCATGACTTCTCAACTGCCAGGCAACCTCGCAAACCTGCGCTATTCCTGTAGCGCCTACCGGATGTCCTTTGGCGAGCAATCCACCACTGGGATTTACCGGGATTCTACCACCTATCTCTATATCACCGCTATCAATAAGACTACCCTCTTCACCGATTTCGCACACACCCATATTCCCCAGATGCCACGCCTCCGCCATAGTAAAACAATCATGAAGTTCGATGAGATCGAGATCCTCGGGGCCTATTCCAGCCTGTTCATATGCCAGATCGCAAGCTCTCTTAGTAACACAATTTTCCAATACAGATGCAGTTTCATAACTGTTAGATACCAATTGCGAGGCCGCTATAGTAACTAACGGTCCTGTAACATATTCAGAAGCCTTTTCTTTAGCGCATAGAACAGCGCAAGCGGCTCCGTCCGTATTCGGACAGCAGTGATACATAGTTAGAGGATCCGCGATTACGCGTGAGTTCTGAACGTCTTCTATCGTAAGGCGTAGTTTATACTTCGAGTTGGGGTTGAGACAGCCATTGTTATGATTGATTACGGATATCTTAGCCAGTTGCTCAATGGTCAGTCCGTAAAGCTCATGATATCGTCTGAATATCATGGCATAAGACGCCGGGAACACCTGATATCCCATAACCGATTCCAGAGGACGCATACCCGGCACAGGTATTAACCCATGCGTCATTTTTTCTGCGCCCAGGGCCAGGCACACGTCCCATCTTCCTAATGCCACACCATAATAGCATTCTCTAAAAGCAATGGAGCCTGATGCGCATGCGCCCTCAACATTGATAATTGGTATCCCGGAGTAACCCATTTCAGATAACATCCTCTGACCAAACACTACGCCCTGATAGAGGTGGCCAACATAAGCAGCCTGAATGTCTTTCCACTTTACATTGGCATCTTCAAGTGCCCGGGCAGTGGCTTCACGTGACATATCCGCTATGGATTTATCAGTAAATCGCCCAAAGGGATGCATTCCAACACCAATTACAGCAACTTCTCTCATTACTATCTCCTAACCCAGATAAACTGGAAATTCGAAGCATTAAATGCGAAACAAATCCGAATTTCTAATATTCAAATGTTCAAAACATCAACGC
>JAGGSD010000177.1 GCA_021159265.1 Syntrophobacterales bacterium
TGTAAAAGTTACTTTCCATTATAATGCCGCTAAACGGCATAATGGAGCTTTTAACGGTATTGCGGCATGTAAAATCAAGAGAAAGAAGGCTTCGTGATGAAGGAGATAAAGAAAAATATTCTTTATTCAAAAGAAACGATAGAAAAACGTGTAAATGAGCTTGCAGAGACGATTTCCCGTGATTACGAGGGGAGGGAAATCGTTTTTGTGTGCGTTCTGAAGGGAGCCTTCATCTTTTTAGCAGATCTTACAAGGCAACTGAAAGTGCCCCATGTCGTAGATTTTGTAAGATTGGCGAGTTATGGTTCCGGGACGGTCAGTTCGGGGAAAATAACAATCACAAAAGATATCGAAACTTCCATAGAGGGAAGAGATGTTGTCATTGTTGAGGATATAATCGATACTGGAATTACCATGGATTTTCTGAAAGACAGGCTGAAAAAAAGTAATCCAAACTCTTTAAAAATCTGTGCCTTGCTGGACAAGGAAGAAAGAAGAGAAGTTAAAGTTGATGTAGATTACGTTGGGTTTACCATAGAGGATAAATTTATTGTGGGGTACGGGCTTGATTTTGATGAAAAGTTCAGGTGTCTGCCGGATATCTATGTGATTGATGAATAAAATTAGGTAGGTTGCCCGGGGAAGTTTCGCTTGCCCTTGCAGCGAAACTATTTTCGGATAGTCTCCCGAGGGGGAAAAGAGTGATAATACAGTGTAAAAAGTGTGGAACAAAATACAATTTCGACGAGTCATTAATAGAGGGGGAAGGAATATGGGTAAGATGCACTCGTTGTAAGAATATATTCTTTCAAGTCAATCCCGTGAGAGAACAAATAGTTTCGGCCCCATATATAGAGGATAAAAACATAGCGATTGGCGCTGACATGAAAAAGGAAAAACCTGAAACCGGAGCTTACCGTGAAGTTGTGCCATACCCTCGGTCTGATGATGAGGATAAGGAAAAAAGAGATGAAGTGGAACAACTCTGGCAAGACATGGCGCTTATGGAGGAAGGAGATTTCTTTAATGATCAATTAGAAAAAGATGCTTTGCTGAAAGATGAGAGAAAACCTGCCAATCCGGATGAGCCAATAATAATTAAAGAAAATGATAGTAATCGTGATGAGATTATTCGAAAAGAAACCAGAACCGTAAGAAAAAGGAAAGGATTCTGGACACCGGGCAGGATTGTGGTCTATCCAGTAATTGTTATCGTTGTATTGTTGACAGTTTATTTTTGGTTTTTCCCGCAAGTCGGCAGACAGATTTTAAATAATGTTTATTTTGTTGAAGAACCAACGCAAATTACAGGGAGGAAAGATAGTACAAAAAGATTAATAAATGGAAGTAAGGAAAAAATTTCATTCATTAATATAAAAGAACATACTGTGAAAAACTGGATTGTCGGTGATATTTTTATAGTCCAGGGCATTGCAGTTAATAAAAACACTAGTCCCGTTTCACAAGTTAAAGTAAGAGGTAGAATATTAGATTCATCAGGGACTGTTTTAATGGAAGAAAAAGTTTATGCAGGTAATATTCTTACTGATGAGGAGTTGAAAAACCTGACAGAAGAAGAAATCAAAGAAGAACTTTCCAATTCCTTGGGAAGTGATTTTCTCAACAGGGAGATACCATATAAGGGGGAGATTCCCTTTATGATTGTGTTTAGTAATCCTCCAGAAAGCGCTAAAGAATATTTGATTGATTCTGTAAATGGTTGAGGCTGTCTCTAATCAATAGAACGTTTCTTCAAGGATAGATGACTCTGTTGATTTAAGGTCTTTTCGCCCAATCTCTGCATTATGCTCAAAAAATAATCCTCGGAATATCAACTATATGCCTGCGGACTTCGGCGAGCTCAGTCGAACCGTTATTTTTTTCACATGCCTTGATCTTAAACGAAAATCTTCATAAATCAACAGAGTCAATAGATAAAGGGTCAGAAGAGAGAACTCGGAAAAAACGGGGAGACTTATTTGTCGCCGATAAAAAAAGTAAAAGTTGCTTTCGTCTTATTATTTATAATTTTTGTTACAGGAACACTGGGCTACCATTTCCTGGAAGGGTGGACTCTTGCCGAAGCTTTTTATGCAACGGTTGTTACCCTTGGCACAGTAGGATACGGCGATTTTTACCCTATCACCGCAGAAGGGAGAATGTTTGCGGTTTTCCTAATTATCTTTGGTGTAGGCACCATGGCCTATACATTCGCGATGATAATGGAGAACTTTATGGAAGGCCGACTGAGAAAAGTATTGGGGAGGGGCAGATTGAAAAGACAGATAGAAAGAATGAAAGGACACTATATTATCTGTGGTTGCGGCAAGATTGGGCATTTCATCTGCAAAGAGCTGGCCGAGGAGAAAGTTGATTTTGTCGTTATTGATAACGATTTGGAAGTTATCCGTAAGATTGAGGATGAAGGGTTTCTCTGTGTTAATGGTTGTGCGACAGATGATAAAATTCTTATAAAGGCAGGTATAAAAAGAGCCAAAAGCATTGTTTCTGTTCTTCACACTGACGCAGATAATTTATATGTTGTCCTGACGGCGCGAGAATTAAACCCGGATGTCTATGTGCTGTCGAGATTTGAGGATGAAGCGTCGGAACGTAGATTGATAAAGGCAGGGGCGGATCGAGTCATATCTCCACACAAGGTGGGGGGGATGAGGATGACGATGGCTCTTCTTCGGCCTGCCGTGTTGGACTTTGTGGAAATTACCGTAGGCAAAAAGAGTCTTGCTCTGCGCATGGAAGAAGTCCAAATTTGCGAATCTTCACATATAACTGGTAAATCCCTGGCAGATTCTGGTTTGAGGCAAGAATATGATCTTATTATTGTAGCTGTGCATAAAAAATCGGGTCAAATGATACTTAATCCATCTGCCAGTTACGTTATCGAGGTGGGAGATAATCTGGTCGCCCTTGGCAGGGAAGAAAACCTGGTTAAGCTTTCCGCAGCATGTCAAATATGAATGTCGTTGGAACAACACCTTCCCTTACGATGTTCGGCGGATCTGTAGTTACATCCACGATTGTTGAGGCCAATCCACCCAGTGTGCTGCCGCCAGCAATAATAGCATCTACACTATTGCCAATGCTGTCTATGACGTCGTCAACCGATAAACATTCCTTCTGCCCGGATAGATTTGCACTGGTGGCAGTAACAGCCTTTGAAAAAGTTTTTGCGAGACTGGTTGCAATAAGATTGCCGGAAAGACGAATCCCTATTTTTCCTGTTCCTGCTGTCAGTTGTCGGGGAACATTATGCGAAGCTTCGAACAGAATTGTAAGCCCGCCCGGCCAGAATCTGTTCATAAGTAAACTGCCGGTTTCGGGGACATCTTTAACAAGTTTGATTACATCCGTTCTGTTGCCGATGATTATGGAAATCGGGTTTTTGAAATTCCTCCCCTTGATCGTGTAAATTTTTTCGATTGCCTTCTCATTTTCCGCGTCCGCACCGAGGCCATAAAAGGTTTCTGTCGGATAGGCAATGATACCACCCTCCCTCAGGATATCCGCGGCTTTATCTATTGAAGGTTGATCAGGATTGTCCGGATCTAACTTCAGGATTTTTACCATTCGAGATTATCCTGTTTTTTTTCAATATCTTTAGCCATAGTCTCAATATAGGCATTTAATTTTTCACGGAGATCTTCATTGTACAGGGCGAGTATTCTAACAGCCATAAAGGCTCCGTTTTTTGCTCCGGCCTTCCCGATCGCCATGACGGCAACCGGTACACCTCCCGGCATTTGTGCAGTTGATAAGAGTGCATCAAGACCGTTTAGTGATGTCGCATCAATGGGGACTCCTATAACGGGAAGGGTGGTTTGTGAAGCGATGACTCCTGCCAGATGAGCGGCTGCACCGGCGCCTGCAATGATTACTTTAATCCCTTTGTTTGCTGCTTCTCTCGCGAACTTTGCCGTTCTTTCCGGCGAGCGATGTGCTGAGGTCAGAAAGACTTCATAAGAAATATTAAAGTCATCCAGAATTGCAATAGCTTCTTTCATAACAGGAAGATCGGAATCGCTTCCCATGACAATGCTGACTGATACCCCGGTATTTTCCCCCATATCAATTTTTCTCCGTTTTTTACTGAAAGATGAACTCGCAAGACATTTACTGAAAATTAGAATATCGAAATCCGAAATTCGAAACAAATCCGAATATCAAATGTTCAAAACGTTGATGGTCCGTAAAAAATCCGATTTTCCCCTCCCTTGGGGAGGGGTCATAAGTGCATGAAATAACACTGTATTCACTCTAACCCCAACCCTCTCCCTTCAAGGGAGAGGGAGATTTTCGCCCTTTTTTACGAATTTGTCAACCTTCAACCTTGGACCTTGAACCTTTAATGTCTAAAATGTCTCTTCCCTGTAAAGATCATTGCAATGCCATGTTCATCTGCTGCCTTTATGGTTTCTTCGTCCCGTATTGATCCTCCGGGTTGGATAATGGCCGTTACACCCGCTTCCGCGGCCATGTCCACACCATCTCTGAAGGGGAAGAATGCATCGGAGGCAAGTACGGTTCCTTCGGTGGGAAGATTTGCCTTCATTTGGGCTATCCTCACAGAATCAACTCTGCTCATCTGTCCGGCACCCACACCAACCAGTTGATCTTTAGTCGCGAAAACGATGGCATTGGATTTTACGTGTTTTACAACATGCCATGCAAAATCAAGGGCCTGATATTCTTCTTCTGTCGGAGTTCTTTCAGTTGCTACCTGAGCCGTTTTGATGTTTTCGCCGATATGGTCTCTTTCCTGTACGAGAAGCCCTCCGACAACTCTTCTATAGTCATAATCGGCATGTCCTACTCTTGTAAATGATGGAATTTCCAGTACCCTCATATTTTTTTTTGTGCCCAGTATGTCAATAGCATCCTTGTCGAAGGTGGGAGCAATAACGACTTCCAGGAATATTTTTGCAATTTCTTCTGCTGTTTTTTTGTCTACACGCCTGTTAAAGGCAACAATTCCCCCGAAGGCCGATACAGGATCGGTTTCCATGGCTTTTTTATAGGCTTCTAAAATATTATCGCTCGATGTTGCCGCACCGCAGGGATTAGAATGTTTCATGATAACGGCAGTCGGCAGTTCAAAATCGGACGCCATTTGCCATGCGGCATCACTGTCCATGATATTGTTATAGGAAAGTTTTTTTCCTTGTAATTGCCGTGCATTTGATACTGAAGGAAAGGATATATCTTTTTCTCGGTAGAAGGCTGCTTTTTGATGCGGGTTTTCCCCATAACGGAGATCCTGAGACTTGGTAAACTGCATAGTATAGGTTTCGGGAAATTCTTTTTTCCCTTCCGGTGTCAACGTGCCAAGATAATTTGATATAGCGGCATCATATCGAGCCGTGAGCTGAAAAGCCCTGGTCGCGAAAGTAAAATTAGTATCTTCGGAAATCTTTCCCCCGTGTTTTTTCATTTCCTGAAGAATCTTTGAGTAATCGGCAGGGTCCGTTACGACTGTTACAAAACGGTAGTTTTTGGCCGCTGCACGGAGCATTGCAGGACCGCCAATATCGATATTTTCTATAGCGTTTTCCAGAGTGCACCCTTCTTTTGCCACCGTATCCTCAAACCTGTAAAGGTTGATTACGACCATGTCTATCATATCGATGCCATGTTTCTCTGCAGATTTTACATGTTCTTCATTATCACGCAGGGCAAGAAGACCACCGTGGATCTTTGGATGAAGCGTTTTAAGCCTTCCATCCATCATTTCGGGGAAACCGGTGTAATCGGAAACATCTGTTACAGCTATCTCGTTTTTTCTTAACTGTGCAGCGGTTCCTCCCGTAGAAAGAATTTCCACACCGTATGTCTGCAATTCCCTCGCAAAATCAACAATTCCTTTCTTATCAGTTACACTGATAAGAGCACGTTTAATCTCATTTTTCATTCTACCTCTCCTCATTGTATTTTAAAAAATCAGCTAATGCTAACTAACGGCTGACAGCTGATTGCTGAGAGCTTTTTTATTCCCTTATTTCTTTCATATGGTTTATTCTTTTTTGTATCAGCGGTTTCGTGCCGATGTCAGGCCTGTGGTCTACGGGACCTTTGATGCACGATACCGCCTGTTCCGCTATCTGTTCCGCTTTTTCGAGATTTTCTGCTATTCCGACTACTCCGATGGCACGTGAAGTGGTCATATATAGACCATCCTTTCTCTTGTCAACGGAAGAATAATAGAGTTTTGCATCTTTTACGTCATCCACTTCAATTTTTTCGGAGGTTGATTTCGCGTCGGGATGATCCTTTGGCAGGCCATAGCCTTTTGGCACAATGTATTTGCAGACGGTAGCTTTTTTTTCAAATTCGATCGTCAGGGTATTAAGCGTTCCCTCAATAATTGCCCTGCAGACATCGACAAAATCTGTTTTCAGAATGGGGAGAGTATTCATGGCTTCGGGATCTCCGAATCTGGCGTTGTACTCGAGAAGCTTAACGCCATCTTTCGTTATAATAAAACCACCGTACATAACTCCCTTGTAATATTCACCCGTTTCCTTGTAAATTGCGTCCGCGACTTTCTGTGTTATCGAGAGACCTTCCGCTGCATCCTCTGCCGTCATAAAGGGCAGGGAATGATCTGCTGACGAATAGGAACCCATTCCTCCGGTATTGGGTCCCCTGTCATTTACGAACCGTCTCTTGTGATCCTGTACGGGGGGTGTTGCAACAACCGTGATACCATCAGAGATACACTGTAATGAAAATTCTTCACCTTCCAGTTTTTCCTCTACAATAACACATGGATGTTCCTCCAGCATCTTTCTACAATGTTTAAGGGCTTCAACCTTCGTTTGAAAATGATCTCCCTGTACCATAACACCTTTTCCACCCGTGAGTCCATCGGGTTTGACGACGACTCCATCCAGTCCACTCATAAATTTATCGATACCGTCCATTGAAGAAAAAACTTTGTATTTCGGATTTCCCGGGATATTATATTTTTTCAACAAATCTTTTGTGAAGGATTTGGATGTTTCCAGCCTTGACAGTCTTTTTGTTGGGCCTACAGATGGAATACCTTCTTTTTGCAGGGAATCAACGGCACCGTTATTGAGAGGATCTTCCGGTCCTATTATTGCGAAATCGATCCTGTTTTCTTTTGCGAATTGATTGATATCGTCTAAGTTGGTGTAATCTCCAATTCTGGTATCTGCGGAAAGGGATGAAATTGCCGGATTATTCGATTTCATATATGAAAATAGTTTCGGGTTATGCGTTGATCGAGTCAATGCTTCTGCTATCGCATGTTCCCGCGCACCATTTCCAATTAAAAGGATGTTGGTCATGTTGCTGCCTCCTGAATAGCTACTGACTTTTACCACAAGAAATTGTTCATGTCATCAGCTTAAGCCATTTTATTATTAATCATTACGAAGAACTCTTATTCCGTCTGATTAACCTTGAACTGCGAACTCCTGAGCTTTGAATTTGAGTGGTTACCATATATCCAAAAAAGGTATATTCGTCAAATGACTTTATTCTAAAGTTTAACAGGTTGACTTTTCTATGGAACAAAGGTAGTGTGAATATAAATAATTTATTAAATTTTAGACACTTTGAGACAGATCAATATTGGATCACGATATTACAATTAAACTCTTTTTGTTGTTTATTCTTTTGCTTCTTTCAGGGTTTTTTTCCGGCTCAGAAGCTTCTCTTTTTTCTCTTACCACCCTCCATTTGCATAAAATGAAGGAAGATAAAAATCCTTTTTTCACATACATACAAAAGCTTTTATTATATCCAAGAAGATTGCTGATCACCATAATTGTTGGTAATGATTCAGTGAATATTACGATTTCTGTCCTGACGACTTCTATTTTCATTTATCTGCTCGGGATGGGAGGCAAGTGGGTGGCTATAGCCGTGACCACCTTGACATTGCTCATTTTTGGAGAAGCCATACCCAAAACCTTTGCCGTCAATTATCCCATCAGATTTTCCACATCTGTTTCACTCCCACTGATGTTTTTTTCCAAGATCGAACGTCCAATCGTTTGGGTATTGGAAAAGATATCTAATCTGTTTGTTTATTTGTTTGGAAAAAGCATTTCCATACAAACACCTGTATTAACAGAAGATGAATTTATTAATCTTGTAGATACCGGTCATCGGGAAGGCGCTTTGGAAGAATCTCAAAGGGATCTGATCCACCGGGTATTTGAACTTGCCGATACTACTGTGTCTGATGTTATAATACCAAGGGTGGATATGTTTTGTCTTCCCATATTAATGACTGTTGAGGAAATGGGAAGGCAAATTATCAAGTCTCGATATTCAAGAATACCTATTTATGGAACGGATAGAGATGATATTTTAGGCATTCTTCACGCGAAATATCTGTTAGCAGAGATTTCAAAAGAAAGTAACATCAAAACAAATATCAGAAAACTACTCAAAGAACCTTACTTTGTTCCTCTGGAGAGAAGTATTGAAAGCATGCTCAGGGATTTTCAAATAAGGAAAATACAAATGGCAATAGTAGTGGACGAGTATGGTGGTGTTGCAGGCATTGTGACTTTAACTGATATTATGAAAAACCTTTTTGGTGACATTTATGATGAACACAACGTGAGAAAAAATTTATTTTACAGAGTTGATGATGGAACAGTAATGGTATCAGGAGCTATGGATATTGCAGATTTTAACGAACTTATCGAAACAGCAATTCCGACGGATGATTTTGACACGGCAGGAGGCTTTATTTTTCACCTCTTCGGGAAACTGCCGGCAAAAGGCGATGAAGTCGACTTTGGAAGATATACTTTCAAAGTCGAAAAGATCAGCAAGACAAGAATAATGATGGTCAGGGTAACAAAGAAACATGACTGACAACTTACTGTCTTTCTTTTTCATATTTTTGTTTTTATTTTTGGAGGGTTTGTTCTCAGGTGGAGAATTGGCCCTTGTCGCGACTGATATAAACAGGATTAGAAACAAAGCGAAGACTGGTTCCCGTTCCGCAATAATAACATTAAAACTTCTGGATAAACCGGAGTGGTTTCTATCCACGACATTAACAGGAACAAATCTTTGTGTTGTTACAAATACCGCTATTGCTACATCAATGTTTATCTCTATATTTGGTGCTGCCCGAGGCGAGCTTTTTTCTGTTCTTGTAATGATTCCGCTTCTTTTGATAATGGGTGAAATAGTTCCCAAGAGTATTGTCCAGCAACATGCTGAATTCATTACCCTTCGACTTTCATGGTTTATCTGGGTTGCTTCTTTTGTTCTTTATCCTGTTGTTTTTGTGGTATCAAAAATTTCGCGGAGTGCGCTTTTTATTTTCTCTCAACAAAAAAGAACGTTTTACGCTTCGTATATAACCAGGGCAGGTTTGGAATTTCTTCTCCAGAAAGATGGGGACCAGGGTGATATACTGACGTCAGAAAAAGAAATGGTACAGAAAATATTTGATTTCCCTGAATCAACTGCAGGAAATATCATGGTTCCACTGTCCAATGTAACCGCTCTTTCGGCAGATACAACGCTAAGGGAGGCTGCTTTGATAATTGCTGAGAAAGGTTACTCCCATATGCCCGTTTATCAAGAGCAAATCTATAATATCACTGGCATCCTCCATTCTTTTGATCTTTTAGGGGCGCTTTATGGAGAAACTGCGGGGTTAACCTCATTATCCGTAGATGATTCCATAGAGGCTTGTACAAGTGATAATGTATTGTATATGCCTGAAACAAAACCAGCGGATGAACTCTTGTTTGAGTTGCAGAAAAGTGGTGAACACATGGCAATAATAGTTGACGAATATGGTGGCGCCGTAGGTATAGTAACCGCCAAGGATATTTTAGAGGAAATTGTTGGTGAAATTGATGATGAATATAGTGATGAAGGTGAAATGTTATATACAAAAGTGGGGCCGGGCAGATATTTAGTTAACGCGAAGGTAAAAATAGACCATATGAGAGAGATTGCCTCACTTGATATCCCAGATGGTGATTATGAAACATTAGGCGGTTTTTTGTTATATATGATGGGAAGGATTCCCAAGAGGAGGGAGAGTTTCATGCATGGGAATATTCTTTTTATTATTGAAGATGCCGATATGAAATCGATAAAACAAGTTCTTGTTGTTTTGCCGGAAAATATAAAAGATAAGGACTGAGAGCTGAGGAATGAGGGATTACCGGGGGATAAACCTATCCAGTTCCTTAGCCCTCATTGCTCAGTCCGCAGTTCTTTTTATCCTGTGGAGATGTTGGAATGTTAGAAAACATTAAAAAAAAGAATTTAGCTACGATTATATTGGCGGCGGGGAAGGGAACGAGGATGCATTCCGATCTCACAAAGGTGCTTCATCTCCTCAGGGGAAAACCCATGTTGTCTTACCCCGTTGCCTTGGCCAGAGAAATGGGGTCACAGATAATAGTAATTATAGTAGGACATCAGTCCGATCTGATCAGAAATACTATTAAAGGCGAGGACCTGGTTTTCATTGAGCAAAAAGAGCAGTTGGGAACAGGTCATGCAGTGCTCCAAGCCAGGGAAGTATTGCAAAACTTTGAAGGAGAAATCCTTATCCTGTGCGGTGACACACCATTTCTTATGCCTTCCACTGTAGGCGCTTTATTAGAAAACCATTTATTGTGTCATGCATCAGTAACTGTTTTAACCACAATTATAGATGATCCGACGGGCTATGGAAGAGTTGTAAGGGGAAAGGGAAATGCTGTTTTGAAGATTGTTGAAGAACGTGATGCTACCGAAGAAGAAAAAAGAATCAGGGAGATAAATTCAGGAATTTACTGTGTGGAAAGCAGATTTCTTTTTGAATCCGTGGGACAAATTGACAATAGCAACGCGCAAGAGGAGTATTATCTTACTGACATTCTTGAGATTGCCGGGAGAATGGAGTGTAAAACCAACTCATTTTCAGTACATAATCATATTGAAGTTATGGGGATAAATACTCGCGAAGATTTGGAGAAAGCAGACCGTATTATGAAAGAGATGAAATGAGTTTTTGCTTGCAAAGGAAATTCACAGGAAATAGAAGGCTGAAGCACGTAAATAGTTAATTCCCATTCAGAAATTGTCCTTTTTCACAATCTCTGCGCCTGCCTGTCTGCCGTGCAGGCGGCACAGGCAGGCTTGATCTTGAATGAAAATCCTCAGAAATCAACAGTGCCTCATATCTTCGGTGTTGGATGTTATGCAGCGGGACTTATATTATTCGATGTTGGACGTTCGACGTTCGATGTTCATCTTGGTTCCGGTTTATCCGGGTCAGGTTAGATGAAAGAAACCTTCAAGAGATATTCGCATAGATGAAGATCGGTGAGCTACAGTTAAAAAATAACGTTTTTCTTGCACCAATGGCAGGGATTACTGATCTCGTATTTAGAACTATTGTAAGAAGGTTTGGATGTTCTCTCTGTTTTACAGAGATGGTCAGCGCTAACGGTCTCGTAAGGAAAACAGGAAAAAGCCACAGGTACATTGAATCTTCAACGGAAGATAGCCCTCTTGGTATTCAGATATTTGGATCTGATCCCTATGTTCTTTCTGAGGCCTCAAAAATTGTAACTGATATGGGCGCCGATCTTATTGATATAAATATGGGCTGTCCTGCAAAAAAAGTGCTGAAGACAGGGGCGGGGGCCGCATTGATGAAAGATCCTTCAAAAATTGCCGCCGTGCTAAATAAGGTGAGAAAATCCACGCAGTTGCCATTAACTGTTAAAATCCGTTCCGGATGGAGGAAAGATAAAGTCAATGCAGTAAATGTATCCGTCATAGCAGAAGACTGTGGTGTGGATGCCTTAATCTTGCACCCTCGCACAGTTGAACAGGGGTTTGGCGGCATGGCAGATTGGGAACTTATTTCCAGGGTTAAAGAACGGTTGAGTGTCCCTGTCATAGGAAGTGGGGATATAAGAAATTCGGAAGACGCATTAAGAATGTTTGATATAACAGGATGTGATGGGGTGATGGTAGGGAGGGGAGCCCTTGGCAATCCCTGGATATTCAGAGATATAATCCGTTATCTTGAATCTGGTGAAAATTTTTATTTTCCGACTTTAAAAGAACGGGAAGATACCGCACGCGAGCATTTGGACATGAATGTACGTTACTTTGGCAAAGTGATTGGTGTGAAAAACTTTCGCAAACACATCTTATGGTACACAAAAGGGTTAAAAGGAGGCGCCGAGTTTAGACAAATGGTGGTTTCAATAGATGAAAAAGACGATTTGCTGGGGGCAGTTCATAGATATTTTGCTGCTCTTAGTGAGGCTGATGGAGTTCGGCGGAAAAACTGAGAAATTGAACTATTGGCTTTAAAATAAGACCTTGACTTTCATAGTGGTGGTTGGCATAATTAAAAAATCTTGTAGCCGTTCACGGCTTGAAATTAGAAATTCGGGAGAAAAGCATGAGTGTCGTGTCAAGTCTCGAGTGTCATTGCGAGCGAAGCGAAGCAATCTCCTGCTGCTATGAGCTAACTTGGCATAATCCAAGAGATTGCCACGGCCTTCGGCCTCGCAATGACGATAGCTTGTGCGTCATTATAAACTTGCCACGACAATGAGGCCAAATTTCCAATTTCTATTTTCTAATTTTGGCATTCAGTGAACGCTTACAAAATCTTGCAAGCTGTTTTAGCTGGGACAGGTTAAGGAATTGACGAAAGTGGGGTGAAAAGTCGACGGTGGAATCAGTAAGATTTAACGAACTTGAGGAAAAGATTAAGGATATTATAGAGAAATCTACCTTGCTGAAAAAAAGAAACCAGGAATTAGAGGATCTATTAAAAAACAAGAATAATGAACTGGAAGAAGTTAAGAATGAAATAAGAACATTAAATGAAGAAAGGGGTTATGTACGCACAAAAGTAGATTCGTTGCTTGATATGCTTCGTGATATACCAGTTTGAATTTTGAGGAAATACGTTTGAAAAAACGCTTTAATATAAAAGTAATGGGGCAGCAATTTGCGGTTTTAAGTGACAGAGGGGATAGGTATGTAGAGGATGTTGTTAAATACGTTAATGACAAGGTTAAAGAAATAGGAGATGCCTCGAAGGACGTTTCAGCTTCGGGTGTTGCTGTATTAGTTGCTTTAAATATTGCGGATGAGTTGTTTAAAATCAAAGAAGAAAATGAGGATTTTGTTAGCCGGCTAGAAAGAAAATATGAACGATTGATCAATTATATGGAAGAGAAAAGTTAGGTAAAAATAAGTTATTCCCTGCGATGTGCGTGATTAACATAATTTTTTTGAGCCAACACCTTGGAACCGGGGGTCTGCCTTTGTCAGTGGTGTGCAGGTCTGTTTTTATCCCATACGGGATAAAGGTGGAAAGCCTAAAGCTGCAAAAAGACACCCATATTGAGAAGAGGTTCAAAAAGGTGGTTAACACGGCATATGCGGGGGCTTCTTCTATTTTTTCAAAAAGGAAATATTTTCTCAGGCTTTTTGACGTAGATTGAAACTTTATCCGAATCTGTTTTAACCTTTGCCCTTCAAAACAGCTTTCCTCCGTTTTAATCCCCTTTATTTGATGCACTCGTAAAAAGCTCCGCTATGCCGTAAAGCAGCATAGCGGAGCTTTCAAGGAACTCGTTTGGGCGAATTTAATATAACTTGTTGATTTCACTGGACACTATC